>NZ_JBHXLV010000023.1:0-45800 GCF_042721685.1 Streptomyces sp. NPDC058459
CCCTTACGAAGGTGCGGCCCCGCTGTCGTACGGGCTTCAGTTCCGGCGTCCGCCGTTCGTGTTCCCCTGCACCAGGTTCCCCTGCTTCGGCTTCGCCGGCTTCGGGCTGCCGGCACCCGGACGGCCGCCATTGCCGCCGTTGCCGCCGGTCAGACCGCCGAAGAGGCCGCCGATCAGGCCGCCGCCGTTGTCGCCGCCGTCACCGCGGCCGTTGCCCCGGCCGTCGCCCCGGTCCTGGTCGTCGGGGATGTCGATGGTCTTGAAGTCGGGCGCGTCCTTGCCCAGGAGGGCGCCGGACATCGCGTCCCGCCAGATCGGACCCGGTACGCCACCGCCGAAGACCTGGTCGTGGTACGTGCCGCCGATGGTGATGCCGCTCATCTTCACGTCCTGCCGGGCGCTGCCGACCCAGACCGCGCCGGACATGTTCGGGGTGTAGCCGACGAACCAGGCGTTCTTCCGGCCGTCCGTCGTACCCGTCTTGCCCGCGCTGTCCCGGTCGTTCAGGCCCGCCTCCTGGCCGGTACCCGAGTCGATCACGTCCCGGAGCAGGGTGTTGACCGTGTCCGCCGTCTTCTGGCTCATCGCCCGCGAGCACGTCGACTTCGGCACCGCCAGCGACTTCTCCTCGTCACCGGCCTTCTCGGTGATCGACTCGATGGCCACCGGCGTGCAGTACGTGCCCCGCGCGGCGAAGGTGGCGTACGCGTTGGCCATGGTCAGCGGGGAGAGGCCGATGGCGCCGAGCGCGATGGCCGGCGTCTGCGGCAGCTTGGAGCCGTCGCCCTGCACCACATGCAGCTTGTCGGCCATCTTGGCCACCGGGCAGAGTCCGATGTCCGCGATGAGCTGCACGAAGTAGGTGTTGACCGACTTGGCCATCGCCTCCTTCATGCGGTACGGGCCCTTCTCGGACTCGTTCTCGTTCTCCGCCGTCTCGTTCTCGGTGTTGCGGTAGGGCGTGGCACCGCAGCGCTGGACGGGGCTCGGGTAGTCCATCTTGTACGGCGCGGAGTACGCCTGCGTCGGCGGCTTGCCGCCCTCGATCGCGGCCGCCGCCACGAACGGCTTGAACGTCGACCCCGTCGGGAAGCCGAAGTTGGAGCCGCCCAGGTCCCGGTCGACCGAGAAGTTGTACTCGGTCTCGTTCTTGGCGTAGCCGAACGGCTTCGACTGGCCCATCGCCAGCACCTTGCCGGTGCCGGGCTGCACCAGGGTGGCGGCCGCCGCCACCGGGTCGGACTTGTAGACGTGGTCCTTCAGCGAGTCCTGCACCGACTTCTGCGCCCGTGCGTCCAGCGTCGTACGGATCGTCAGGCCGCCCTTGTTCCAGAGCTTGGCGCGCTCCTCGCGGGACTTGCCGAAGACCGGGTCGGTGAGGAAGACGTTCTCGACGTACTTGCAGAAGAAGGCGGAGTCGCGGGTCGCGGTGATGCAGCCGTTCTTGGGATGGCTGACGTGCAGGCCCAGCGGTTCCTGGGCGGCCCGGTCGGCCTCGGCCTGGGAGATGTCGCCCAGTTCGGCCATGCGCTGGAGCACGGTGTTGCGCCGCTTGGTGGCCTCGGCCTCGTCGTTGACCGGGTCGTAGCGGCTCGGGGACTGCACGATGCCCGCCAGCAGAGCGGACTCCTGGAGGTCGAGGTCCTTGGCGTGCTTGGAGAAGTAGCGCTGGGCCGCGGCCTCGACGCCGTACGCCTGCTCGCCGAAGAAGGTGATGTTGAGGTAGTTCTCCAGGATCTTCTTCTTGCCGAGCTTCTCCTCGATCTGGATCGCGTACTTCAGCTCGCGGACCTTGCGGCCGAGGGTCTGCTGGGTGGCCTGGGCGACCTTGGTCGGGTCGTCGCCGGCCTCCTCGATGAAGTAGTTCTTCACCAGCTGCTGGGTGAGCGTGGACGCGCCCTGCGCCACGCCCCCGCTCTGCGCGTTCTTGTTCAGTGCGCGCAGCACGCCCTTGAGGTCGATGGCGCCGTGCTGGTAGAAGCGCGAGTCCTCGATGGCGACGACGGACTTCTGCATGTAGGGCGAGATGTCCTTCAGCTCCACCACCGTGCGGTCACGGGAGTAGACGGTGGCGATCTGGCGGCCCCGGCTGTCCAGTATGGTCGTCCGCTGGCTGAGCTGGGGGCTCTTGAGATTGGCCGGGATCTCGTCGAAGCCCTGCACCGAGCCCTTCGCGGCAAGGCCCAGCGCCCCGGCGGCCGGCAGCGCGATCCCCGCCATCACCGCCCCCGCGAGCACGCTGACACCGAGGAACTTGGCGGCCTGCTGCGTGACCGACAGACCACCGCCCGAGCGCTTCTTTGGCATGGGGGCAGCCTAATCCGTGCTGATAAGCGTTCCGGGGGAGCGACGGGCCCTCGGGCGGTTCGGGTGCAGGATCGTGACGTCCGGGCGGGTGGCGGGGCACGACAAAGCGGGGGCTCAGGTTGTCATTCGCCGGACACGCGCACAGGCATTGGCCTAAGCTGCTCTCAACTGTCACAGCGGCGGAGCCATGTAGCAATACGTCCGGCTACCCCGAATCGTTCCGGATATTCCCCGTCTTCCCCCGGGGACGTGTCCGGAACCGCCTCATGTGTCACCCGGCGCCCCCTGTGCCGCACCACAACCATCCCGCTTCGCCGGGATGATCACGCATGTCGCCCGCTCACTCCTCCGGGTGATCTGCCGCTTACCCATAGTCCGTTCGGGCCATTCAAGATTGGGCCCGAAGGGGGTGTTGCGCTGTCCGCGCCTTCCGTAACGTCCTCAACTGGCGGCGGTGAATATGCCGCTGCCGCCGTGGGGGAGCCTCGATTCGGGAGAGGACGGCGCCGGTATGGGCTGGGTTACCGACTGGAGTGCGCAGGCCGCCTGCCGCACTACTGATCCGGATGAACTGTTCGTGCAGGGAGCAGCGCAGAACAGGGCCAAGGCGGTGTGCACCGGTTGCCCGGTACGCACCGAGTGCCTGGCCGACGCGCTGGACAATCGCGTCGAGTTCGGCGTGTGGGGAGGCATGACGGAGCGCGAGCGCCGGGCGCTGCTGCGCCGGCGGCCCACCGTGAGCTCCTGGCGGCGGCTGCTGGAGACCGCCCGCTCGGAGTACGAGCGCGGCGCGGGAATCGTGCCTCTCGACGACGACGAGGTCTACGAGAACTACGCGGCCGTGAGCTGAGGGCCTCGCCTCCGGCAGAGAACTTCCGGTACGGGGCCTTCGGCACAGTGCTTACCGGCACAGTGCTTCCGGCATAGTGCTTCCGGCACAGGCCAGGGGCACCGGGGTCCGACGCCGGCCGGTCCGTCCACGGCACGGTGCTGCCACGGGGTGGCTGGACGCCGGGCGCGCCCGCCCGCGCCGCCTGAGGCGCAGGCGCGCGGCATCGCCCGTACGAGTTCCGGGCTGCCCGGCTACGACAGTTCCGTGTGCCCCGCCGCCAGGCGGTCGCCGATCTCGCGCAGGCCCGTGAGGTCGTGCACATCGCCGGGGAGCGCGGGTACTTCCACGATGGCCACCTCGGGGTGGCCGCCGATGAAACGGTCCCGCGTGCGCTGTTCGCGCGCGAGCAGGCGCATGCGCTCGGCGTGCAGGCGCAGCAGACCTGCGGTCAGTTCGTCCACGGGCCGGTCCGGGTCCGGGGTGGGGGAGCCGTCCTCGGGGGCCGGTGAACCAGTGGCGGAATCTGAACTTCCTTCGTTCTCAAGGGAGTTACGTACGACAGCTTTCCCGTCCCCCTGATCCACAATGCCGGCCCCGGCAAGATTTTCCGCCGCGCTGAGCGCCTGCTCGGCCGACAGCCGGGTGGCGCCGCTGCCATGGACGCGGTTGAGCACCAGCCCGACCAGCGGCATCTTCTCGGCCGCCAGCCGCTCCACGAAGTACGCCGCCTCGCGCAGCGCGTCCCGCTCCGGCGCCGCCACCACCAGGAACGCCGTCCCGGGTGCCTGCAACAGCCTGAAGGTGGCGTCCGCCCGGGTGCGGAAGCCGCCGAAGGTGGTGTCCATCGCGGAGATGAACGTCTGCGCGTCCTTGAGGAGCTGACCGCCCAGGATCTTGCCCAGGGTGCCGGTCATCATCGACATCCCGACGTTCAGGAACGCCATCCCCGCGCGGCCGCCCAGTTTCGCGGGCGCGGTCAGCAGCCGGATCAGCTTGCCGTCCAGGAACGAGCCGAGCCGCTTGGGCGCGTCGAGGAAGTCCAGCGCGTTACGGGAGGGCGGGGTGTCGACGACGATCAGGTCCCACTCGTCCGTGGCGCGCAACTGGCCGAGCTTCTCCATCGCCATGTACTCCTGCGTGCCCGCGAAGCCGCCTGAGACCGTCTGGTAGAAGGGGTTCGCCAGGATCTGGGCCGCCCGGTCCGGGTCCGCGTGCGCCTCCACGACCTCGTCGAAGGTGCGCTTCATGTCGAGCATCATGGCGTGCAGTTCGCCGGCCTCGGCGCCCGCGCGAGGGGCCTCCACGCGGCGGTCCTCGGTGCCCTTGACCCGGCGCGGCACGTTGTCGAGGGAGTCGATGCCCATCGACTGGGCCAGCCGCTTGGCCGGGTCGATGGTGAGGACGACCACCTTGCGGCCCCGCTCGGCGGCCCGGAGGGCGAGCGCGGCGGCCGTGGTCGTCTTGCCGACGCCGCCGGAGCCGCAGCACACCACGATGCGGGTCTCCGGGTCGTCCAGCAGCGCGTCCACGTGCAGCGTCCGTGCCGGGGAGCGGCCGGAGCGCGCGTCCGGGCCGTCGGTGGTCTGCGGGTCCGGACTCATGACAACCCCTGCTTCCGCAACTCGGTGGCCAGTTCGTACAGGCCCGCCAGGTCCATGTCCTCGGCGAGCAGGGGCAGCTGGTCGACCGGCAGGTCCAGCTCGTCGAGGACCGCGCGCTGCTCACGCTCCAGCGCGTGCCGCTCGGCGTACTCGGCGGCCTGCGTCAGCAGCGGGTCGACCAGCCGCTCGGCGTGCCCGCCGCGCCGCGCTCCGCCCAGACCCGCCGAGGACAGCGCGCGGGCGACGGAGGTGTGCGGCACCGTGCGCGCCAGGTCCAGCTCGGCCGCGTCCAGCAGCTCGGGGCGGACCATGTTCACGATGACGCGGCCCACCGGCAGCCCCGCCGCGCGGAGTTCGGCGATGCCGTCGGCGGTCTCCTGGACCGGCATCTCCTCCAGCAGGGTGACGAGGTGCACGGCCGTCTGCGGGGACTTCAGCACCCGCATGACGGCCTGTGCCTGATTGTGGATCGGGCCGATCTTGGCGAGGCCGGCCATCTCGCCGTTGACGTTCAGGAAGCGGGTGATGCGGCCGGTGGGGGGCGCGTCCATCACCACGTGGTCGTAGAGGAACTCGCCGTGCTTGTTCTTGCGGCGCACCGCCTCGCACGCCTTGCCGGTCAGCAGGACGTCCCGCAGTCCCGGCGCGACGGTGGTGGCGAAGTCTATGGCGCCGATCTTTCTCAGCGCGCGGCCCGCACCGCCGAGTTTGTAGAACATCTGGAGATAGTCCAGAAGGGCCTGTTCGGTATCGATGGCAAGGGCATACACCTCACCTCCTCCGGGAGCGGTGGCGATCTTCCGCTCCTCATAGGGCAACGCCTCGGTCCCGAAGAGCTGAGCGATGCCTTGCCGGCCCTCCACCTCGATGAGAAGCGTCCGCTTCCCTTCGGTGGCGAGGGCCAGCGCTAGAGCGGCGGCGACCGTCGTCTTTCCGGTCCCGCCCTTGCCGCTGACGACTTGGAGCCTGCTCACGTCTTCGAGCCTAACCAGTCCGGGCGGCACTCACGCGGGAGGCTGTGGATAACAGCGACTACAGTCGGCCTATGACCAAGTGGGAATACTCAACGGTGCCGCTGCTCGTCCATGCCACGAAGCAGATCCTGGACAACTGGGGCGAGGACGGCTGGGAGCTCGTCCAGGTCGTGCCGGGGCCCAATCCGGAGCAGCTCGTCGCCTACCTGAAGCGCGAGAAGCAGGCGTGAGCGCGGTCGAGGCCCGGCTCGCCGACCTCGGCCTGACGCTGCCGGAGGTCGTGCCCCCGCTGGCCGCCTACCAGCCCGCCGTGCGCTCCGGGGAGTACGTGTACACCGCGGGCCAGCTCCCGATGGTGGACGGGCGGCTGCCGGTCACCGGAAAGGTCGGCGCCGAGGTCACGGCCGAGGAGGCCAGGGACCTGGCCCGGATCTGCGCGCTGAACGCGCTGGCCGCCGTCAAGTCCGTCACCGGCGACCTGGACAGGATCGCCCGCGTGGTGAAGGTCACCGGCTTCGTCGCCTCCGCCGCCGACTTCACCGGCCAGCCCGGTGTGCTCAACGGCGCCAGCGAACTGCTCGGTGAGGTGCTAGGCGACAAGGGCGTGCACGCCCGCAGCGCGGTGGGCGTCGCGGTGCTCCCGCTGGACGCGCCGGTCGAGGTCGAGATCCTGGTCGAGCTGGTTCCGTAGCCCCCGGCCACCGGCCCGGTAACTCTCGAACATCCGCCCTGTTCGGGATAGCCTCCGCCCATGGCGAACGGTCAGTGGTACCCCCCGGAGTGGCCCGACCGCATCCGCGCCCTCGCGGACGGCACGCTCACTCCCGTCGCCCCCCGGCGGGCGGCGACCGTGCTGCTGCTCAAGGACACCCCGGCCGGTCCCGCCGTGCACATGCTGCGCAGACGCGCCTCCATGGCCTTCGCCGGAGGCGCGTACGCGTATCCGGGCGGCGGTGTCGACCCGCGCGACGACGACCATCACGTCCGCTGGGCGGGCCCCACGCGCGCGTGGTGGGCGGCCCGCCTCGGGATGGACGCGGGCGACGAACCGGGCGCCCAGGCGATCGTCTGCGCGGCCGTGCGCGAGACCTACGAGGAGGCCGGTGTCCTGCTCGCCGGGACCGGCCCCGACTCGGTCGTCGGCGACACCAGCGGCGACGACTGGGAGGCCGACCGCGCCGCCCTGATCGCGCACGAACTGTCCTTCGCGGAGTTCCTGGACCGCAGGGGGCTGGTGCTCCGCTCCGACCTGCTGGGGGCGTGGACGCGCTGGATCACCCCCGAGTTCGAGTCCCGGCGCTACGACACGTGGTTCTTCATCGCGTCGCTGCCCGAGGGCCAGCACACCCGCGATCTGTCCACCGAGGCCGACCGCACGGTGTGGACACGGCCCGCCGAGGCCGCCGCCGGGTACGACCGGGGCGAGCTGCTGATGATGCCGCCCACCATCGCCACCCTGCGCCAGCTGCTGCCCTACGGCACGGCCGCCGACGCCCTCGCGGCCGCGCCGGAGCGCGATCTCACCCCGGTGCTCGCCCGCGCCCGGCTGCTCGACGGCCGGGTGGAGCTGAGCTGGCCGGGGCACGAGGAGTTCACCCAGCACGTCCCGGCGGCCCCCGGCCCGAGCGGAGGAACGGCATGACGGACGCCACGGCCCTGCCCGGCCGGCCCCGTGACGCGGTCCGCTCGGGACCGGCGACCGAGCGCGCGGTCAACGTGCTCGCGCCCAACGCCTCGCCCATGACCCTGGACGGCACCAACACCTGGATCGTCGCCGAACCGGGCTCCGACCTGGCCGTGGTCATCGACCCCGGCCCGCTGGACGAGGGGCACCTGCGCGAGGTGGTCGACACCGCCGAGAAGGCGGGCAAGCGGATAGCGCTCACCCTGCTCACCCACGGCCACGCCGACCACGCCGAGGGCGCCTCCCGGTTCGCGGAGATCACCGGCACGCGCGTGCGTGCGCTCGATCCGGCGCTGCGGCTGGGGGACGAGGGGCTGGGCGCCGGTGACGTGGTCACGGTCGGCGGGCTGGAGCTGCGGGTGATACCCACCCCCGGCCACACCTCCGACTCCCTGAGCTTCCATCTCCCGGCCGACCGCGCGGTGCTCACCGGCGACACCGTCCTCGGGCGCGGCACGACCCTGGTCGCCCATCCCGACGGCCGCCTCGGCGAGTACCTGGCCTCGCTGCGCCGGCTGCGCTCGCTGACCGTGGACGACGGCGTGCACACCGTCCTGCCGGGCCACGGCCCGGTCCTGGAGGACGCCCAGGGCGCCGTCGAGTTCTACCTCGCCCACCGCGCCCACCGCCTCGCCCAGGTCGAGACGGCCGTGGAGAACGGCCACCGCACGGCCGAAGCGGTGGTGGCCCACGTGTACGCCGACATCGACCGCTCCCTGTGGCCGGCGGCGGAACTGTCGGTACGGGCCCAGCTGGACTATCTGGGTGAGCACGGGCTCATCTAGGACGCGTCCGTCCAGTACGTGCTCCCCACCCCGCGCACGCGCGGGAGGGACCCGTAGAGGTGGCCGCTGTGCAGCCGCGCCCCGAACGTCTCCGCGAGGCCCTCCCGCGCGGCGGCCACGACGGGACGGAACGCGTCCTGCGCGCGCGAGGGAGCCTTCACGGGCGATGAACCCCTCGGCGTCGAGGCCGTGCGGGGCGGGCGGTCCGGACATGCGGACACTGTGCACCGCCGATGGGGGGCGGTGCAGGTGGTTACGGGCGGACGGGTCCGGCCCGGCGCCGGCCGGCATCGATCGATCCCGTCCGGCGATCGAGGACGACGCCCCTCGGGGCCGGCAAGCGGTTGCCCGCCGGGACCGGCGTCAGCGGGACCGCTTGGCCAGGCGCTCCACGTCCAGCAGGATCACCGCGCGGGCCTCCAGGCGGAGCCAGCCGCGCTGGGCGAAGTCGGCGAGCGCCTTGTTGACGGTCTCTCGGGAGGCGCCGACCAGCTGGGCCAGCTCTTCCTGCGTGAGGTCGTGCACCACGTGGATGCCCTCCTCGGACTGCACGCCGAAGCGGCGGGAGAGGTCCAGCAGGGCGCGGGCGACCCGGCCGGGAACGTCGGAGAAGACCAGGTCGGACATGGCGTCGTTGGTCTTGCGCAGCCTGCGGGCGACGGCACGCAGCAGGGCACCGGCGACCTCGGGGCGCACGTTCAGCCAGGGCTGGAGGTCGCCGTGGCCGAGGCCGAGCAGCTTGACCTCGGTCAGCGCGGTCGCGGTGGCCGTACGCGGGCCGGGGTCGAACAGCGACAGCTCACCGATCAGCTCGCTGGGACCGACGACGGCCAGCATGTTCTCCCGCCCGTCGGGGGAGGTGCGGTGCAGCTTGACCTTGCCCTCGGTCACGACGTAGAGCCGGTCGCCGGGGTCGCCCTCGTGGAAGAGGGAGTCGCCACGGGCGAGGGTCACCTCGCTCATGGAGGCGCGCAGCTCCGCGGACTGCTCGTCGTCAAGAGCCGCGAAGAGCGGGTTGCGCCGCAGAACGTCGTCCACGAGTTCTCTCCTTGTCGAGCTGCTCAGGGGATGTTCCTCCCCAGCGTGCCAGGGGACCGTGTTCCCCGTTTTCCCGGACGGTCCAAACAGTGTGATCTGTCACAAGGATGCCGCACAGGTGTCCCGGGGTGAGCGGCAGGGGTCCAATCGGGGGCCGATCTTCCGGGTCCGGCGCGGATGTCAGTGCCGGGCTCTAGGCTGGCCGGGTGTCCAAATCGCCGGTGAGAGCACAGGCCGAGGGGGCTGCGCGGGTGGTTGCACGACGTGATTCCGCCGTGGGCGAACAGGATTCCGACGGAAGTGGCGAAAAGGTGAAATCAATAAAAAAGGACCCTGCGCATAAGGCCCCGACTGAGAAGGCCCCGGCGAAGACGGCCGCAGCGAAGAAGGCCGCTGCGAACAAGGCAACAGCGAAGACGGACGGCGAATCCCACACCGCCCTGGTCCGCCGCGCCCGCCGTATCAACCGCGAACTCGCCGAGGTCTATCCGTACGCCCACCCCGAGCTGGACTTCGAGAACCCCTTCCAGCTCGTGGTCGCCACCGTCCTGTCGGCCCAGACCACCGACCTGCGGGTCAACCAGACCACCCCGGCGCTGTTCGCCAAGTACCCCACCCCCGAGGATCTCGCGGCGGCCGACCCGGCCGAGGTGGAGGAGATCCTGCGGCCCTGCGGCTTCTTCCGGGCCAAGACGCGCTCGGTCATCGGGCTCTCCAGGGCGCTCGTGGAGGACTTCGGCGGCGAGGTCCCCGGCAAGCTGGAGGACCTGGTCAAGCTGCCCGGTGTCGGCCGCAAGACCGCCTTCGTGGTCCTCGGCAACGCCTTCGGCAGGCCCGGCATCACCGTGGACACCCACTTCCAGCGGCTGGTGCGGCGCTGGAAGTGGACCGCGGAGACCGAGCCGGACAAGATCGAGGCCGCGGTCGGCGCGCTGTTCCCCAAGAAGGACTGGACCGACCTCTCGCACCACGTCATCTGGCACGGCCGCCGCATCTGCCACGCCCGCAAGCCCGCCTGCGGCGCCTGCCCCATCGCCCCGCTCTGCCCGTCCTACGGCGAGGGCGAGACCGACCCGGAGAAGGCGCGGGGGCTCCTGAAGTACGAGAAGGGCGGCTTCCCCGGCCAGCGGCTGAACCCGCCCCAGGCCTATCTGGACGCGGGCGGCATCGCGGCCCCGCCGCTGGGGGCCGGATGACGCAACCATCTCGGGGCACGCGGGCGTCGGACTTGGCAGCAGGGGGGGTGGCATGACGTACACGCGTGACACGCACGAGAGTCCGGTGGCGCTGCGCAAAGAAGGGCTGCCGGGCTGGCTGGAGCCGGTGGCACGGGCCGCGGAGACGGTCCGGCCGCTCCAGCTCAGCCGCTTCCTGCCGCCCGAGGACGGCGGCGGCCGGCAGTCGGCGGTGCTCATCCTGTTCGGCGAGGGCGAGCGCGGCCCCGAGCTGCTGCTGATGGAGCGCTCCGGCTCGCTGCGCTCCCACGCGGGCCAGCCGTCCTTCCCCGGCGGCGCCCTCGACGCCGTGGACGGCGACCCCGAGACCGACGGCCCGCTGCGGGCGGCGCTGCGCGAGGCGGAGGAGGAGACCGGGCTCGATCCGGCCGGCGTCCAGCTCTTCGCCGTGCTGCCCGCGCTGTACATCCCGGTCAGCGAGTTCGTCGTCACCCCCGTCCTCGGCTGGTGGCGCGAGCCCAGTCCGGTCGGGGTCGTCGATCCGCGCGAGACCGCCCGGGTCTTCACCGTCCCCGTGGCGGATCTCACTGACCCCGCCAACCGCGCGACCGCCGTGCACCCCCGCGGCCACCGAGGCCCCGCATTCCTGGTCGAATCGGCCCTGGTGTGGGGGTTCACGGCCGGGGTCATCGACCGGCTGCTGCACCACGCGGGCTGGGAGCGCCCCTGGGACCGCACCCGGCAGGTCCCGCTCGACCACTGGGCGTGACAGGGTGTCGTGCGTGTTCCTTACCGCGGAGAAAGTCGATGGGCGGGGCCTGAAGCGTTGAACGTGCTGGACATCCTGTTGCTGCTGGCCGCCGCGTGGTTCGCGGTCGTGGGCTACCGCCAGGGCTTCGTCGTCGGCATCCTGTCGGTGACCGGCTTCCTCGGCGGTGGCCTGCTCGCCGTCTACACGCTGCCCCTGGCCTGGGACGCCATGACCGAGGGCGCTGAGGTCAGCACCGCGGCCGCCGTCGTCGCGGTCGTCGTCGTCCTCGTCATCGCCTCCGTCGGGCAGGCCCTCACCACCCACCTGGGCAACAAGCTGCGCCGCCACATCACCTGGTCACCGGCGCGCGCGCTGGACGCCACCGGCGGCGCCCTGGTCAACGTGGTCGCCATGCTGCTGGTCGCCTGGCTGATCGGCTCCGCGCTCGCCCAGACCACGCTGCCGACGCTCGGCCGGGAGGTCCGCGGCTCCAAGGTGCTGGTCGGGATGGACCAGGTGCTGCCCGCGCGGTCCGACACCTGGTTCAAGGACTTCACCTCGGTCCTCGCGCAGAACGGCTTCCCGCAGGTCTTCAGCCCGTTCTCCGACGAGCAGATCCGCGAGGTCCAGCCGCCCGACCCGGCCCTGGCCGGCGGCGCGGTGGCCACCCGGGCCCAGCGCTCCATCGTCAAGGTCACCGGCACCGCCCGCAGTTGCGGCAAGGTGCTGGAGGGCACCGGCTTCGTCTTCGGCGACCGGCGCGTGATGACCAACGCGCACGTCGTCGGGGGCGTGGACGAACCCACCGTCCAGATAGGCGGCGAGGGCCGCCTGTACGACGCCACCGTGGTCCTCTACGACTGGCGGCGCGACATCGCCGTCCTGGACGTGCCCGACCTGAAGGCGCCCGCCCTGCGGTTCGCCGCCGAGGACGCCGGCAGCGGGGACGGCGCGATCGTGGCCGGCTTCCCGGAGAACGGCGCGTACGACGTGCGCGCGGCGCGGGTGCGCGGGCGCATCACGGCCAACGGCCCGGACATCTACCACCGGGGCACGGTCGGCCGTGACGTGTACTCGCTCTACACCACCGTCCGCCAGGGCAACTCCGGCGGCCCGCTGCTGACCCCTCAGGGCAAGGTGTACGGCGTGGTGTTCGCCAAGTCGCTGGACGACGCCCGGACCGGCTACGCCCTCACCGCCGACGAGATCCGCCAGGACATCACACGGGGGCGCGCGGCGAACAGCCAGGTGGGTACCGACAACTGCGCGCTGTGAGGTGACGCGGTGAGGTGAAGCGCTGGGGTGAGGTGACGTGACGTCAGGTGCGCGTGGTGTGACGCAGGCGCACCGAGACCCAGCGGGCCCGGCGGCGCAGGATGCGCGGAATCCCCACCCTCGGGTCCGTGTCCGCGAGTTGCGGCGTTCCTCGTTGCGGCGAAGTGGGCCCGGAGGCCGAGCGTCGTTCGCGGGGTGCGTCACCGTAATCGTGCGTCCAGCCCATACCCCGACATGTGCCCCCGCCCCAAGGTCGATAACCGCGTCCGGGCCCCCCGATCGGCCTATGCGTCAGGCATGTGGCAGTTCGGGCGGCAAACAGTCGGAAACGGTCGGTAAAACGGACACTCGGCGCACCTGAACGGTCACCGGTCGGGTTCGGGGTCCTTCAGCCAGTTGACCAGCTCGGTGGAGAACGCCACCGGGTCCTCCTCGTGCGGGAAGTGCCCGAGCCCGTCGAACAGCCGCCAGCGGTACGGCGCCTCCACGTACTCCCCCGAACCGGCAGCGCTGCGGGTCCGGGCGACCGGGTCCAGCGCGCCGTGGAGATGCAGGGTCGGCACCCGGACCGGCCGCTTCATCCGCCGGTTGAACTGGATACCGTCCGGCCGGGCCAGCGAACGCACCAGCCAGCGGTACGGCTCGATCGAGCAGTGCGCCGTCGACGGGATGCACATCGCCCGCTGGTACGCGGCCACGTCCGCGTCCTCCGGGAGCCGGGGCCCGGACCAGTCCCGGATCAGCTCGCCCACCAGCGCGCCGCCGTCGGCGGTCAGCTGCCGTTCGGGAATCCACGGCCGCTGGAAACCCCAGATGTAGGAGCCGGCGGCCGTCTGCCGGGCGTCCCGCAGCATCGCCGCGCGCCAGCGCCGGGGGTGCGGCATGGACACCACCGCGAGCCGGCGCACCAGCTTGGGCCGCATCGCCGCCGCCGTCCACGCGAGGTAGCCGCCCAGGTCGTGGCCGACCAGCGCGGCGTCCGGCTCGCCGAGCGAGCGGATCACCCCGGTGACGTCCAGCGCCAGGTTGGCCGGGTCGTACCCGCGCGGGGTGCGGTCGCTGCCGCCGACGCCCCGCAGGTCCATGGCCACGGCCCGGTAGCCCGCGCCCGCCAGCGCGGACAACTGGTACCGCCAGGTCCACCAGAACTGCGGGAAGCCGTGCAACAGCAGCACCAGGGGGCCGTCGCCCAGCTCGGCGATGTGGAAACGCGCGCCGTTGGCGGCGACGTCCCGGTGCGTCACCCGCTCCCCGGAGGGCAGGTCCAGGCGTACGGCCGGTGCGGCGGCGGGTTCCGTCATGAGGACGAGCGTGCCACAGCCTGGTGAGCGCGGTCCGCCACAGGCAGCTCGCGCGGGTGCGGCTTGGCGTTCTGGAGGACGCCCGCCGACTGCTTCACGGACGCGGCGACCTTCTGCGGACCCTTGCTCTTCTTGGCCTTCTTGGCGAACACCACACCGATCAGGGCGAGCACACCGGCCACCAGCACATTGGCGGCGAAGGACAGCAGGAAGCACACCGCGAGGTTCCAGTGGCTCCAGGTCCGGATGCCGTACGCCAGCGCGAAGTTGAGCATCGGCAGCGAGAACACCAGCACCGCGCCCGCGCCGGAGAAGGCACCGCCGCTCGCCGCGCCGCGCTTCACGTCCCGCTTGAGCTGCGCCTTGGCCAGCGCGATCTCGTCGTGCACCAGCGCCGACATCTCGGTCGTCGCCGAGGCGAACAGCCGGCCGATGCTGGGTTCGGCGCCGACCGGCCTGCCGTCGGGTGCGCTCATCGCGTTGTCTCCCTCTGCTTGTGATGCCGTCTTGTTTTGTACCGTCTCGTCAGATCATGCCGGACGACCGTTCTCCTCGCCTGCCCCGCCCGGCACTTCGGCACGCGCGTGGCGTGCGGCGGCCGACAGTTCGGCGGCGAGACGACGGTGTTCGGCGGCCTTCCCCTCATGAATGCCTGCCATGCGCAGGTGGTACGCCGGGTCGTCCTGCTCGTAGACGTCGGGGACGCCGTCCAGGTCCTCGTCGCGCTCCTCGGCCTCGCACAGCCGCCGGTACCGCGTGTTGCGCACCTTCAGCAGCACGGTCGCACAGCCGGCCGCGATGAGCGATCCGACGAGGACGGACGCCTTCACCTCCTCGGTGAGCGCGGTGTCGCCGGTGAAGGCCAGCTCGCCGATGAGCAGGGACACGGTGAAGCCGATCCCGGCCAGCATGGCGACGGCGAAGACATCCGCCCAGGCCAGCCCCTCGCCCAGCGAGGCACGGGTGAAGCGCACGGTCAGCCAGGTCCCGCCGAAAACACCGGCCGTCTTGCCGACGACCAGGCCGAGGACGACCCCGAGCGTCTCCGGCCGCGCGAACACCTGCGCCAGCGCCTCACCCGATAGCGGCACGCCCGCGCTGAACAGCGCGAACAGCGGCACCGCGACCCCGGCCGACAGTGGCCGCACCAGATGCTCCAGCCGTTCACCCGGTGACCGCTCCTCACCCTCACGGGTGACACAGCGGAGCATCAGGCCCATCGCCACACCGGCGATGGTCGCGTGCACGCCGCTGTTGTACATCAGCGCCCAGCTCACCAGTGCCAGCGGCACGTACACGTACCAGCCGCGCACCCCCCTGCGCAGCAGTAGCCAGAACAGGGCCAGCGCGGCGACGGCGCCGCCGAGCGCGGCGAAGTCGATCCGGCTGGTGAAGAACACCGCGATGATCAGGATGGCGAAGAGGTCGTCGACCACGGCGAGGGTCAGCAGGAAGGCGCGCAGCGCGCTGGGCAGCGAGGTGCCGATGACCGCGAGGACGGCGAGCGCGAAGGCGATGTCGGTGGCGGTCGGCACCGCCCAGCCGGCCGGGGAGCCGCCGCCGGCGCGGCTGGTGAGCGTGTACACCAGGGCGGGGACGGCCATCCCGCACAGCGCGGCCACCACGGGCAGCACGGCCGCCCTGGGGTCGCGCAGGTCGCCCGCGACCAGTTCCCGCTTCAGCTCCACCCCGGCGACGAAGAAGAACACCGCGAGCAGCCCGTCGGCCGCCCAGTGCGCGACGGAGAGGTCCAGGCCGAGGGCGGCGGGGCCCAGGTGGAAGTGGCCGACCGTTTCGTAGGCGTGGCTCAGTGCCGGGATGTTGGCCCAGATCAGCGCCGCGACGGCGGCGGCCAGCAGGAGGACACCGCCCGCGGTCTCGGTGCGCAGCGCGTCCGCGACGGCGGTCCGCTCGGGCAGCGACAGCCGGTCGAGTGCCTTGCGGGCGACTTCGGGGGTGCGGGGCGCGGCCACGGTGGAGACCTCCGGCTGGTGGGCATGACAGAACGCTTGCCGACCAGGCTTCCCGGCGCACCTCGACGTGCGGACAAATGCCGCACTTTGCTTACTTTACCTGGGATCGGGTGCCCCGGCACGGTCACCGGGACACCCGATCCGGGCGCCGCTCAGTCCTCGCTGGAGGCGGACGGCAGTTTGGACTGGATGAGCGTCATGACCGTGGAGTCCATCAGTGTGGTGACGTCCCCGAGCTGACGGTTCTCCGCGACGTCCCGCAGCAGCCGGCGCATGATCTTGCCGGAGCGGGTCTTGGGCAGCTCCGCGACCGGCAGGACGCGCTTGGGCTTGGCGATCGGGCCGAGGGTGGCGCCCACGTGGTCGCGCAGCTCGGCGACCAGCTTCTCGTCCTCGGCGGCCGAGCCGCGCAGGATGACGAACGCGACGATGGCCTGCCCGGTCGTCTCGTCGGCGGCGCCCACCACGGCCGCCTCGGCGACCGCCGGGTGCGACACCAGTGCCGACTCCACCTCCGTGGTGGAGATGTTGTGGCCCGACACCAGCATCACGTCGTCCACCCGGCCGAGGAGCCAGATGTCCCCGTCGTCGTCCTTCTTGGCGCCGTCGCCGGCGAAGTACTTGCCCTCGAAGCGCGACCAGTACGTGTCCAGGAACCGCTGGTCGTCGCCCCAGATGGTGCGCAGCATCGACGGCCACGGCTCGGTGAGGACCAGGTAGCCGCCGCCCCCGTGGGGCACCTCGTTGCCCTCGTCGTCGACGACGGTGGCGCTGATGCCGGGCAGCGGGCGCTGCGCGGAGCCGGGCTTGGTCTCGGTGACGCCCGGCAGCGGCGAGATCATCATGGCGCCGGTCTCGGTCTGCCACCAGGTGTCCACGACCGGGGTGCGGTCGGCACCGATGTTCTTGCGGTACCAGATCCACGCCTCGGGGTTGATGGGCTCGCCCACCGAACCGAGCACCCGGAGCGAGGTCAGGTCGAACCGCGCGGGGATGTCGTCGCCCCACTTCATGAACGTCCGGATCGCCGTCGGCGCGGTGTACAGGATCGAGACCCGGTACTTCTCGACGATCTCCCAGAAGCGGCCCTGGTGGGGGGTGTCCGGGGTGCCCTCGTACATCACCTGGGTCGCGCCGTTGGCCAGCGGGCCGTAGACGATGTAGGAGTGCCCGGTGACCCAGCCGACGTCGGCCGTGCACCAGTAGACGTCCGTCTCCGGCTTGAGGTCGAACACGGCCGAGTGGGTGTAGGCCGTCTGGGTGAGATAGCCGCCCGAGGTGTGCAGGATGCCCTTCGGCTTACCCGTGGTGCCCGAGGTGTAGAGGATGAACAGCGGGTGCTCCGCGTCGAACGCCTCCGGGGTGTGCTCGGCCGACTGGCGTCCGACCAGCTCGTCCCACCACACGTCCCGCCCGGTGTCGAACGCCACGTCCTGCCCGGTACGGCGGACCACCAGCACGTGCTCGACGGTGCCGGCCTTGGCCACCGCGTCGTCCACGGCGGGCTTCAGCGCGGACGGCTGTCCCCGGCGGTAGCCGCCGTCGGCGGTGATGACGACCTTGGCGTCCGCGTCCTTGATACGGGTGGCCAGCGCGTCCGCCGAGAAGCCGCCGAAGACCACCGAGTGCGCGGCGCCGATGCGGGCCGAGGCCAGCATGGCGATCGCGGTCTCGGGGATCATCGGCATGTAGATGGCGATCCGGTCGCCCTTGCGGACACCCAGTTCCAGCAGTGCGTTGGCCGCCCTGGAGACCTCGTCCTTCAGCTCGGCGTAGGTGAGGGAGCGGCTGTCGCCCGGCTCGCCCTCGAAGTGGATGGCTACCCGGTCGCCGTTGCCGGCCTCCACATGCCGGTCGACGCAGTTGTAGGCGACGTTCAGCTCGCCGTCCTCGAACCACTTGGCGAACGGGGGGTTCGACCAGTCGAGCGTCTTCGTCGGCTCCTTGGCCCAGCTCAGCCTGCGGGCCTGCTCGGCCCAGAAGCCCAGCCGGTCGGCCGCGGCCTGCTCGTACGCCTCGGCCGTGACGTTGGCGTTCGCGGCCAGCTCGGCCGGCGGCGCGAAGCGTCGCTCCTCCTTCAAGAGGTTGGCCAGGCTCTCGTTGCTCACGACATCTCCCTTTCCCAGGGTGTCCGTTGTGTCCCAGACCACACCTCATCAGACGTCGGGGCTGATGACAAGGGTGGACCGCAGAATTGGTTTAGACCTTTCTGCGGTCACCGCGCGGGCGGCCGCTCAGACCAAGCTGCCCACCTCCGACCCGTCCCGCACGTCCTCCTTTCCTTCCTCTTTCCCGTCCTCGCGCACATCGTGGAACAGGACTCCCTCTCCCTCGCCGCCGAGCAGGTACGCCCGCGCCTCTCCGACGTGGAAGTACATGCCGTGCAGCTCCAGCGCACCGGCCGTGAGGGCGCGCGCCACCGACTCGTGCGCCCGCAGATGCGCCAACTGCTGCACCACATTGGTCAGCGACAGCTCCTCCACCGCGTCGGCCACCGGGCGGGTGGTGAGCCGGGGCCGCTCCGGGTCCCCGCCCGTCATGCGCTCCAGGCTCGGTTCCCCGTACCGCAGCCACCGGCGCAGCGGGGTCGGGGCGGCACCGGGCTCGGCGGCCAGCAGGGCCTGCATCGCGCCGCATCCGGAGTGCCCGCACACGGTGATCGACCTGACCCCGAGCACGTCCACCGCGTACTCGATGGCGGCGGCCACCGAGTCGTCGGCGTGTTCCTGGCCGGGCGGCGGCACCAGGTTCCCTACGTTGCGGACCACGAACAGGTCACCGGGACCACTGGCGGTGATCATCGAGGTGACGAGCCGGGAGTCGGCACAGGTGAGGAAGAGCTGCGAGGGCCGCTGCCCCTCTCTGGCCAGCCGGGCCAGCTCCTCCCGCACCAGCGGGGCGGTGTTCCGCTGGAACGAGCTGATGCCACGGGCGAGTTCATGGGTGTCGGGGCGTGAGCCGCCCGCGCGGCCGTCGGCTCCGGTGCTCCCCCGCCCTGCCGCCGCCGGCATGGCGCACCGGTGGTTCCGCCACGGTGTCCAGGGCCGGCACCGGCAGACGGCGGAGGACGGGGTGCCCGCGCTCCGCACTCCGGTACGGCGGTCCTTCAGTTCCGCGGAGCCGCCCCGCGCGGTGTGGGAGCTCTGCCAGTCCTGGAGCGACTCGTGCGCCGCGTGGTCCATGAACGAGCCGTCCAGCTCCACCACCACTCGGGCGCCGTGGGGCACGCGGTGCAGGGCTCTGCTGAGCCGGGGAACGGCGAGGAACGTCAGCTGGCCGCGCACCTGGATGTGCTGGACTCCCTCCCTCTCCTCGTGCGTGATGTGGGTGTGGGTGAGGCGGTGCAGGGCGAGAGCGACGGCCACGGCGATGCCGAGGAGGACGCCCTGAAGGACACCCAGGCACACCACGCCGAGGGTGGTGGCGGCGTACACCGGCACTTCACGGTGGCGGGTCACCGTGCGGATGTGGTTCAGGGACACCATCTGGATGCCGACGGCCATCACCAGGGCGGCGAGCGAGGCGAGCGGGATCTGCTCCAGGAGCGGGACCATCAGCAGGGTGGCGAGCACCACCAGGACGCCGTGCAGCATCGTGGAGTTCCGGCTCAGCGCGCCCGAGTTCACGTTCGCCGTGCTCCGCACCGCCACTCCGGCGACCGGCAGTCCGCCCAGCGCGCCGGAGACGATGTTGGCCGCGCCCTGACCGAGCAGCTCGCGGTCGAGGTCGGAGCGCCCGACCTGAGTCGGCCCGGTCCGGCGGGCCACCAGCTTGTCCACGGCGACCGCGCCCAGCAGTGACTGAACGCTGCACACCAGCGTGGTGGTGAGCACGGCGGCCACGATGCCGAGCGTCGGTCCTTCCGGCAGTCCGGCCAGGGCATGACTGCGCCAGGACGGCAGCTCGACGCGGGGCAGGGTGAGCCCGGCGAGCGCCGCCGTCACGGTGGCCCCGATGACGGCGACCAGCGCGGCCGGCACCTTGCGCAGCAGGCTGCCCACCCGGCCGGGGACGCGCGGCCAGGCCAGCAGCAGGGTGAGCGTCAGCGCGCTCATCGCCACGGCGGCCGGATCGAGGTGGGCCAACTGGGCGGGAAGCTCCCGGAGGTTGGTGAGTACGGAACTGTCCGGTCGGCCGCCGAGCACGATGTGCAACTGGGCCACGGCGATCGTGATGCCGATGCCCGCGAGCATGCCGTGCACGACCGCGGGGCTGACGGCCAGCGCGCCGCGCGCCACCCGCAGGCAGCCGAGGCCGAGCTGGGAGATCCCGGCGAGCACGGTGATGCCGCAGGTCGCCCGCCAGCCGAACTGGTGGATGAGGTCGGCGGTGACCACGGTCAGACCGGCGGCGGGCCCGCTGACCTGCAGGGGGCAGCCGCCGATCCGTCCGGCGACGATCCCGCCGACCGCCGCGGCGACCAGGCCCGCCTGGAGCGGGGCGCCGGTGGCCAGGGCGATGCCCAGCGAGAGCGGCAGGGCGATGAGGAAGACCGCGACGGACGCGGAGACGTCGGCGCTCTCGACGCGGAAGCGACCGCGCCGGGGCGGTGGGGTGGCATCGGGCGGGGAGTGCTCGGTGCGGGGTGGTGCGCAGACTGACATGTTCCCGTCTCCTCCGGGGCAGCGCGGTCGCGGTCTAGTGGGGTCCCGCTCGGCGCGGGGGGTTCGGTCGCGGCCGTGGGTCACGGCGTGCAGCGGCGGGGATGATTCAACGCTCGGTAAATGAACCGTAATCCAGAGTAAAGGGAGGGCATATCTTTTCGAAGCAAATGGCACAGATGTGCACTCGGCAGAGTGAAACGGGCATTTAGTCGGCTTGTCCTACTGGCTCCTCCTCGACCCCATGCGACGTTGACGGCGCCGCCGGGAGGAATCCGGCTCGTCGCCATAAAACGCCCTGACCGGCGTTCGCCCGGGAGTTCGCCCGAGAGAAGGAAGAAGGTGGGCGGAACATGGCCGCCACCCAGAGGATCGCCGTCTGTGCCATGGTCGCCGCTGCCGGTGCCGCGTCCCTCGCCGGCTGTGCCGCCGGCTCCGACGGGCCGAGGGAGGGCGCGCCCGGCCCGCAGAGAGGGGCTCCGGCTCCCCGGAGCGCCGTCCGGCTGATCGGCGACGGGTCCACCTCCTACACCGGCGCGCAGCCGCACCTGCCCCGCCCGGAGAAGCTGAGAGCCGGTCAGAAGCCGCCGCAGTTCGTGGTGTTCTCCTGGGACGGCGCGGGTGAGGACAGCCAGAAGCTGTTCTCGCACTTCCGCAAGGTCGCCAAGGACAACCGCGCGAACATGACGTTCTTCCTCAGCGGCGTGTACATGCTGCCGGAGGAGAAGCGCGACCTGTACAGGCCGCCGCAGCACTCGCCGGGCCGCTCCGACATCGGCTTCAACGACGAGCAGGGCATCGCCGACACCGCCAGGCAGGCGCGGCTGGCCTGGCTCGAGGGCAACGAGATCGGCACCCACTTCAACGGCCACTTCTGCGGTCCCGAGGGCGGGGTGGGCCAGTGGTCGGTGGCGGAGTGGAAGAGTGAGATCAGCCAGGCCAAGGAGTTCGTGAAGACCTGGAAGACCAATGCGGGCCTGAAGAAGTCGTCGCCGCTGCCCTTCGACTACGACAAGGAACTCATCGGCGCCCGCACCCCCTGCCTGGAAGGGCAGAAGAACTTCGTCAAGGCGGCGAGCCAGCTGGGCTTCCGCTACGACTCCAGCGGCGTCGACAACCAGGTGTGGCCGAAGAAGCGGGAACGTCTGTGGGACCTTTCCATGCAGCTCGTCCCCTTCCCCGGTCACACCTTCGAGCAGCTGACCATGGACTACAACTTCATGGTCAACCAGTCCGGCACCCGGACCCAGGGCGACCCCGACAAGTTCGCCCGGTGGGGCGACGAGATGCGCGACGGCCTCCTCAAGGGCTTCGACCGCGCCTACGACGGCAACCGCGCACCCCTGATCATCGGCAACCACTTCGAGTCCTGGAACGGCGGCACCTACATGCGTGCCGTCGAGGACGTGGTCAAGAGCGTGTGCAACAAGCCCGACGTCCGCTGCGTCTCGTTCCACGAGCTGACCGACTGGCTGGACGCCCAGGACCCGGGGACCTTGGCCAAGCTGCGCACCCTGGAGGTGGGCGAGGCACCCAAGCAGGGCTGGGCGACCCTGCTCTCCGGCCGCCCGGCCCCGGCGCCGAAGGGCGTCCCTGGGGCGCCGGCCGCCAAGCGATAGGGGGCAGGAGAGCATCGGCAGCCGAGCGGCCGAGCGGCCGATCAGCAGGGTTCACGGGCGCACCGGCCGCCGAGCAGGAGGAGTAGGGCGGGGAGTCAGGCGGGGGCCGCCATGCTCTCGCCGAGCACGAAACCGGGGTCGATCTGCGCCGCCAGGTCGGTCCCGGTGCGCTCGTCGCCCCACGACCGGGCGTTGCGCAGGTGGAAGTGGACCATCTGCCGGGTGTACCGCTCCCAGTCGCGCAGCCCGTACGTCGCGTCGGCGGCGGCGCGGAGCGCCTCCAGCGCGCGGACGTTGCCGTCCTCCAGGAGGCCGAAGCGCGGCGGGCGCCCCTTCTCCATGGCGCGTACCCAGTCCGAGTGCCCGACCGTCACCAGCAGATCGTCCCCGACCTCCTCACGCAGGAAGTCGACGTCGTCCGGACCCTGGACCTTGTTGCCGACGACCTTCAGCGTGACGCCGAAGTCGCGGGCGTACTCCTTGTACTGGCGGTAGACGGAGACCCCCTTGCGGGTCGGCTCGGCGACGAGGAACGTCATGTCGAAGCGGGTGAACATGCCGGAGGCGAAGGAGTCCGAGCCTGCGGTCATGTCGATCACCACGTACTCGCCGGGGCCGTCGACGAGGTGGTTCAGGAACAGCTCCACCGCTCCGGTCTTGGAGTGGTAGCAGGCGACTCCCAGATCGGCGTCGGTGAAGGGGCCGGTGACCATGAGACGGATGGCACCGCCGTCGAGTTCCACCGGACGCGCGCAGGCGTCGTAGATCGCGTCGGGCTCGGCGATCCGGACCAGCCGTGAGCCCGTGCCCGGCGGGGTGGTCTTGATCATCGTCTCGGCCGAGGCGATCCGCGGATTGGAGCCGCGCAGATGGTCCTTGATCAGCGGCAGCCGGTCGCCCATGGCGGGCAGCGCCGCCGCCTCGGCCTCGTCGAGGCCCAGGGCGGGCCCGAGGTGCTGGTTGATGTCGGCGTCGATGGCCACCACCGGGGCTCCGGCGGCCGCGAGATGGCGGACGAAGAGGGAAGAGAGCGTGGTCTTGCCGCTGCCGCCCTTCCCGACGAAAGCAATTTTCATGTTCACGAAGCGTAGTGAATGAGTAGCTCTGCGTGCCAGGAAGTGGGAGAAGGTCACTCCTTCGAGGGGTGTGCGGCCGAAGACGGGGTGCCGGTCGGCCGGAGGGGCGGGCGCGTAGGGTCGACCTCATGAGTACGACAGGAGCGACCGCAGATCCTCCCCCGAGCTCTGGAACGAGCTCGAACAGGGGGGACCCCCTTGCGGCCCTGGGCTCGCTGCCCGGCGTGGCCGACTCCGTGGAATCCGTGCGCAAGGCCGTGGACCGGGTCTACGGCCACCGGATCATGCGCCGTCGCAGCCACGCCGTCACTTCCGAGGCGGCCCTGCGCGGCGCCCGCGGCTCGGCGGCGCTGTCCGGCGCCGACTGGGCCCTGGAGGAGGTGCGGCGGCGCAGCGACTTCAGTACGGGCGGCGAGGCGCAGGTCATGGGCGCCGCTCTCCGGCTCACCGCCGAGGCCGGGCAACTGCTGTCCATCTGGCGGCAGTCCCCGCTGCGGGTGCTGGCCCGGCTGCACATGGTGGCCGCAGCCGGCGACGACGACGAGGTCGGCCGCCCGCGCCGCGCGGGCGAACTCGCCGACGAGCCGCTGATCGAGCTGCCTCTGCCGGACGCTCCGGAGGTCTCCGGGCGCCTGGACGGCCTCGCACGGCTGATCATCACCGGGTCCGCCGCGCCCGCGCTGGTGACGGCCGCCGTGGTGCACGGCGAGATCCTCGCGCTGCGCCCCTTCACCTCCCACAACGGGCTGGTGGCACGCGCGGCCGAGCGGATCGTCCTGATCGGCAGCGGCCTGGACCCGAAATCGGTGTGTCCGGCCGAGGTGGGTCTGGCGGAACTGGGCCGCGCCACCTACCTCGCCGCGCTCGACGGCTATGTCTCCGGCACCCCCGAGGGCATGGCCTCCTGGATCGCCCACTGCGGCCGGGCCGTCGAGCTGGGGGCGCGTGAGTCGACGGCCGTGTGCGAGGCGCTCCAGCGCGGAGCGGCCTGACCGGTCATACGAAGGGCCCCCGCGCAAGGGGGCCCGCACAGGGTTGCGGCGGTACGAGTTCTCGTACCGCCGCTGGCATGTTCACCGGGTGACCAAGCGTCCTCTTGTAGCGCCCATCAGGTCGGGGGCTTTGCCCGTCCCTGGTGCAGCAGGCCCGTAATCGACGGTCCGACGTCGCGTGGGTGCCCTGTGTTCATGCGAGGTCCGTGGGGCCACATGCGTAGTGGGAGGGAATCCTCTCGGATGTCCTTGGTCCCGCAGGCCGCTGCTCCCTTTGTACTGCAACCGCGGAGCAACCGGAACCCCTGCTCGCACTTCTTTACTTTTACCCCCAAAAACGGGTGAATCGGTCAGGCGCTCGCGCCCCGGCGCTTGCTGGCGTACCAGACGAGGCCGGCGGTCGCGGCCGCCGCACCCAGGGCCGCCACCGCGACGACCGCCGGGCGGGGTGCGGACAGGGCGGGCAGGCGCTGCTTGAGCCGGACCGGCTTGCGGAACTCGAGGATCTGCCAGCCGCGCGAGACGGCCTCCCGGCGCAGCGCGCGGTCGGGGTTCACCGCGTGCGGGTGGCCGACGGCCTGGAGCATCGGCAGGTCGGTGACCGAGTCGCTGTAGGCGTAGCTCCGGTCGAGGTCGTACCCCTCGGAGGCGGCCAGTTCCCGGATCGCCTCGGCCTTGGTGGGACCGTACGCGTAGTACTCCACCTCCCCGGTGAAGCAGCCGTCCTCGCCGATCACCAGCCGGGTGGCGACCACCCGGTCGGCGCCGAGCAGCTCGCCGATCGGCTCCACCACCTCGGCCCCCGACGTGGACACGATCACGACGTCACGTCCGGCGGTGTGGTGCTCCTCGATCAGGGAGGCGGCCTCGTCGTAGATGATCGGGTCGATCAGGTCGTGCAGGGTCTCGGCCACGATCTCTCTGACCTGCCGCACGTTCCAGCCCCGGCACAGTGCGGAGAGGTACTCCCGCATGCGCTCCATCTGGTCATGGTCCATACCGCCGACCAGGAACACGAACTGGGCATACGCGGTACGCAGGGCCGCCCTGCGGTTGATCAGTCCGCCTTGGTAGAAGGACTTGCTGAAGGTGAGTGTGCTGGACTTCGCAATGACCGTCTTGTCCAGGTCGAAGAAGGCCGCTGCGCGGGGCAAGGAGTGGTTTTCCACATCCCCGAGCATAGGCGCCCACCATTCGGCGTAAGCTGGCGCGTGTGGGTTTGCCTGAGAGGGCTCTCGGGTACACCATGGAAGTCACGGATCGTTCGCGACCGTGCTAACCCCGGTCCGGCTCCTCCCCCCCCGAGTCGGCCGTGGGGACGACCCCCGCTCTCCCCCCCGGCGGGGGTCGTCGCATGTCCGGACGCGTTTTCCCCCTTCTTCGGCCGGTGCGAGACCGGCGGCGGGCGGCTGCGGCCGCCCTTTCGTCATGCCCACGATCGATTACTTAGGGTAATCATCAGAGTGCGCTCGGGAACTCGTACACAGTCAGTACGGGCATCACCGGTATGAGTGACGAAGTTATTCACAGACGCTCCGCCGTCCACAGTTTTCGACCAAGATCCACATGATTTCGCGGATCGCCGCATCGTGATTCCAGCGCTCCTGATCCGGGCCCGTTCATGGCCGGATCGCATTGCCGGGCGTGTATGGCCGGTTTCTGTCGGCCGTTCATATGGAGGCCGTTACCGGTTCTCCACATCTTCGGGAATCGCGTGGCCGAGAGGGCGGCGCGGAAGACGCAGTGAAGGGGGAACACCATGACGGGAACCGTCGCGCACGATCCACCACCGGCCACGGCCGGCCGACCGGGACGGCCGCTCATCGTCACCGAGGACGCGGCACTGCTCGACGATCTGCTGCGCCTGTGCGCGGCTGCCGGCGCCACCCCGGAGGTCCACCACGGTGTCCCGGACCACGGCGGGGGATGGGACGGCGCGCCCCTCGTCCTGGTCGGCGACGACGCCGCCCGCCGGGTGCGCGGCGCCGCGCGGCGCCGCGGAGTCGTCCTGATCGGCCGTGACCAGGACGACCCGGACGTATGGAAACGCGCGGTCGGGATCGGCGCCGACCATGTGCTGGTGCTGCCCGACGGCGAGCAGTGGCTGATCGACCGCCTCGCCGACGTGGCCGAGGGCGTCGGCCGCCCCGCCCTCACGGTCGGCGTCATCGGCGGCCGGGGCGGTGCCGGGGCCTCGACCCTCGCCTGCGCCCTCGCCGTCACCTCCGCCCGCCGAGGTCTGCGCACCCTGCTGGTGGACGCCGACCCACTGGGCGGCGGCCTCGATGTGCTCCTCGGCGGCGAGACCGCGGAAGGGCTGCGCTGGCCCGCCTTCGCCGCCTCGCGCGGCCGGGTCAGCGGCGGCGCCCTGGAGGAGTCACTGCCCGAACTGCACGCGCTGCGCGTGCTCAGCTGGGACCGGGGCGACTGCTTGGCCGTGCCGTCCCAGGCCGTCCGCGCGGTGCTCGCCGCCGCCCGGCGGCGCGGCGGCACGGTGGTCGTCGACCTCCCGCGCCGGCTGGACGACGGCGTCGCCGAAGCCCTCGCCCAGCTCGACCTCGCGGTGCTCGTCGTACCTGCGGAGCTGCGCGCCCTGGCGGCGGCCGGCCGGGTCGCGTCCGCCATGGGCATGGTGGTGCGGGACCTGAGGATCGCGGTCAGAGGGCCGTACGCACCGGGGCTCGACGAGGACGAGGTCGCCCGGCTGCTCGGGCTGCCGCTGATCGGCACCGTGCCCGTCGAGCCCGCCCTGCTGCGGCCCCGGAGCACCGCCAGACCACCTGGTGCGGCCGGACGCGGCCCGCTTTCGCGCTTCTGTACCGCCTTCTGGGAGCAGGCGCTGGCCGAGGCGGGAGGCCCCCGATGACGCTTCCCGGACTCGACCGGGCCGACGGTGCGGCCCTCCTCGACGGCGTCCGGCGCAGGCTCGCCGAGAGCGGTGCCGAACCCACCCCCGCACACGTGGCGCAGGCCCTGCGCGAACAGGGCCGGGTACTGGGCGACGCAGAGGTGCTCGGCGCGGCGGAGCAACTGCGCTCCGAACTCGTCGGCTCCGGACCGCTGGAGCCGCTGCTGGCCGACCCGAGCGTCACCGATGTGCTGGTCACCGCGCCGGACCGGGTGTGGGTGGACCGGGGCGGCGGCCTGGAGCTGACCGGGGTCACCTTCCCTGACGCCCCGGCGGTGCGACGGCTCGCGCAGCGGCTGGCCGCCGTCGCCGGACGCCGTCTGGACGACGCGCGCCCCTGGGCGGACGCCCGCCTCCCCGACGGGACCCGGCTGCACGCGGTACTGCCCCCGGTGGCGGTCGGCTGCACCTGCCTGTCCTTGCGCGTGGCGCGCCCCCGCGCGTTCACCCTCGGCGAGCTGACCCGCGCGGGCACGCTCCCGCCCGGCGGTGAGGGGCTGCTGCGGGCGCTGGTGGGTGCCCGGCTGTCCTTCCTCGTCAGCGGCGGCACCGGAACCGGCAAGACGACGCTGCTGAGCGCGTTGCTCGGCCTGGTCGGTCCCGGTGACCGGATCGTGCTGGCCGAGGACTCGGCCGAACTGCGGCCGGACCACCCGCATGTGGTCCGGCTGGAGACGCGGCCCGCGAACCAGGAGGGCGCCGGACTGGTCACGCTGGAGGACCTGGTCCGGCAGGCGCTGCGGATGCGGCCCGACCGGCTGGTCGTCGGGGAGGTGCGCGGCCCCGAGGTGGTGCATCTGCTGGCCGCGCTCAACACCGGGCACGAAGGCGGATGCGGCACCGTGCACGCCAACGCGGCCGCCGATGTACCGGCCCGGCTGGAGGCGCTGGGGACGGCGGCCGGGCTCGACCGGGCCGCACTGCACAGCCAGTTGGCGGCGGCGCTGTCGGTGGTGATCCACCTGGTGCGGGACCGCGCCGGGCGGCGCCGGATCGCGGAGGTGCACGTGCTGGAGCGGGACACCTCGGGGCTGGTTCGGACGGTACCGGCCCTGCGCTGGGGCGAACGGGCCTTCGCGCCGGAGCGCGGCTGGGAGCGGCTGCGGAAGCTGCTGTCCGACGGTACGGGGAGCGAGGTGGCCGGCGATGGCTGATGTCGGCGTGGGAGACACGGCGCTGGGCGCGGGGCTGGCCTGCGCCGGAGGCATGGCCTGGCTGCTGAACGCACGGCACCAGGGGGCGCGGCGGGCGAGGCTGCTGTTCGCGAGCGCCAAAGCGGTGGACGGCGGGGCGGCGCCCTGGCAGCGGTGCCTTCGTGAACTGCGGCGGCTGCACGACCGGGTGGGCGCCGAGTGGTGGTCACTGGTGGCGGGACTGGTGCTGGCGCTGGCCGGGGTCTCGGTCATCCCGGTGATCGCGGGTGCCGCCGGGGTGCCGTTGCTGCGCCGGGTGGCGAAGGCGCGGCGGGCCCGGCTGGCGAGGGAGCGCCGTGCGGACGCGGTGATCGCCCTGTGCGGGGTGCTCGCCGGCGAGGTCCGCGCCGGGCAGCAACCGGGCGAGGCGTTGCTGCGGGCCGAGCGGGACTCCGGGGGCCTGGGAGAGGCGCAGGCGGCGGTGATCGCGGCGGCCCGGTTCGGCGGTGATGTGCCGGGGGCGCTTGCCCTGGCCGCCCGGCAGCCGGGTGCCGAGGGACTGTCGGGACTGGCCGCCTGCTGGCGGGTCGCGGTGGATCAGGGGGCGGGGCTCGCCGCCGGTCTCGGCCGGCTGGACGAGGCCCTGCGCGCGGAACGGGACCAACGTGCCGATCTGCGGGCTCAGTTGTCCGGTGCCCGAGCCACGGCCCTGCTGCTGGCGGTGCTGCCCCTGCTCGGGCTGCTCCTCGGCGCGGCCATGGGCGCGGACCCGTTGCGGGTGCTCCTGCACACGGGGGCCGGGCTGGGCTGCCTGGTGGCGGGGGCGCTGTTCGAGGGCGCCGGGGTGTGGTGGGCGGCGCGGATCGTGCGGGGAGCTGAGGCGGCGTGAGCGGCGATGTCGTCCACAGCCTGGGGTTGGCCATGGTGATGGCCGTCGCGCTCGGCCGGGCAGGCCGTCGGCTCGAGCTGGTGCGGCAACGGCGCCTGGCGCGGCGGAGGGCGGCGGAGCTGCTGGCCGTGGGACCTCCCGGTGCCGGTCGCTCCCTCGCGGTCGCCGACGCGGCCAGGAAGTGGCTTCCGGTGGCCGGGCTGGGGTGCGGGACGTGGGCGGTGGTCGGCGGGGTCTTCGGAGCGCTGGTCGGGCTCGGGGCCGGTGCGGTGCTGTGGCGATGGCAGGAGCGCCGGGCGGCGGCACGGCCTGCGGCGGAGGTTCATGATACGGCCGCCGCGTCTCGCCAACTCCCGCTCGCCGCCGAGTTGCTGGCGGCCTGCATCGAGTCCGGCGCGAGTCCGGTCGTCGCCGCACAGGCGGCGGGGGAGGCGCTCGGCGGTCCGGTCGGTGAGGCGCTGGCGCGGGGCGCGGCGGAAGCCCGGCTCGGCGGCGAACCGGCGGACGCCTGGGCCCGGTTGACGGCGCTGCCCGGTGCCGGGGCGCTGGCTCGGCTGCTGGAGCGGGCCGACCGGTCCGGGCTCCCGGCGGCCGGCCCGGTGGCCCGGCTCGCCTCGGACACGCGGGCGGAGTCGATACGTGCGGCCACGGTCCGGGCCCGCCGGGCGGCCGTACTGATCTCGGCGCCGGTCGGGCTGTGTTTCCTCCCCGCCTTCATCGCGGTCGGCGTCCTGCCCGTGGTGATCGGCCTCGCGGGCGGTGCGCTGGGAGGTGGTGGGCCCTGACGGACGTGCACGACAACGACGACGAAGCTGCGAAGAAAGGAACGTGAAATGCGAGAAAAGGCCGGCAGGACATGGGCGCTGCTCCGCGGACGGTGCCGCAGGGACGCCGGAATGGTGACCTCCGAGTACGCGATGGGGATCATCGCGGCGGTCGGGTTCGCGTTGCTGCTCTACGAGGTAGTCACCAGCGGCCAGGTCAAGGCGGAACTCCAGGGCATCGTGAAACGAGCGCTCAGTGCGCGGATGTGAACGGGGCGCGGACCGTGGGTTCGTGACGGCGGAGGCGGCCGTGGTGCTGTCGGTGCTGGTGGCGTTCACCATGGCGCTGGTCTGGGGGCTGCTCGCCGTGGCCGCCCAGATCCGGTGCGTGGACGCCGCCCGCGCCGGAGCGCGGGCCGCCGCCCGCCAGGACCCGCCGGACGAGGTGGTGCGGCTGGCCCGTGAGGCGGCACCGGGCGGGGCGACGGTCGGTGTCTCCCGCGAGGGCGAACAGGTCCGCGTGACAGTGGTGGCGAGACCGCCGGTGCTGACGGGGCTGCCGTTCGAGGTGCGGGAGGAGGCCGTGGCCGCCGCCGAGGAGGCGGTACGAGCCGGGGAGGCGGGGCCATGAGGTGCCGGAGCGGCGACCGGGGTTCGGCCACCGTCTGGAGTCTCGGGGTCATCGCGCTGCTCTGCGGGGTGTTCGGCGCGGTACTCGGGCTCGGGCACGCCGTCGTGGTACGGCACCGGGCGGCGGGCGCGGCCGATCTGGCGGCGCTCGCGGCGGCGGACCACTGGGCCGAGGGCGCGGAGGCCGCCTGCGCCGCGGGGCGCCGGGTGGCGTCGGCCCAGGGCGCGCGGCTGGTGCGGTGCGCGCTCGTCGGCGAGACCTCGGACGTGAGCGCGGGCTCGGGACAGGGGCCGTTCGCGGCGGAGGTACGGGCGAGAGCGGGACCGCCGGACCCGTCGGCCGAGGTCGGTCCGGCCCACGCGTCGCCGGGCCCCGGCGCCCAAGCCCCACCGGACCCGTCGGCCGCAGCGCCCCCGGCGCCGGCCTCGTCGGGCCCCGGCCCCTAGCCCGTCCCCTCGGACGCCTCCGCACCCGCCCCGTCCGTCCCCGGTTCCTCGGGCGCTCCCCGCAACAGCGTCGTGAGGAGCCGCACCGCCCCCCGCTTGTGCAGCGGCTCGTTGCCGTTGCCGCACTTGGGGGACTGGACGCAGGAGGGGCAGCCGGCCTCGCACTCGCAGGCGGCGATGGCCTCACGGGTGGCCGTCAGCCAGGCGCGTGCGGTGTGGAAGGCGCGCTCGGCGAAGCCCGCCCCGCCGGGGTGGCCGTCGTAGACGAAGACCGTGGGGAGCAGCGTGTCGGGGTGCAGCGGTACCGAGACCCCGCCGATGTCCCAGCGGTCGCAGGTGGCGAAGAGGGGCAGCATGCCGATCGAGGCGTGCTCGGCTGCGTGCAGGGCGCCGCCGAGGATCTCGGGGTTGATCCGGGCCTCGTCGAGCTGGTCCTCGGTGACCGTCCACCACACCGCGCGGGTGCGGAGCGTACGCGGAGGAAGATCGAGTTTCGTCTCGCCCAACACCTCACCGGTGATCAGGCGTCTGCGCAGGAAGGAGACCACCTGGTTGGTGACCTCGACCGAACCGAGGCACAAGCGGCCGGAGCCCCACGGGATCTCGGTCTCCGTCTCCAGGACGGCGATGGACGTGGTGTCGCGGGCGGCGGTCGAATACGGCGGGTCGGCTCGTTCGACCAGGGCGACGGAGTCCTTCAGGTCGAGCGAGCGCACCAGGTAGGTGCGGCCCTGGTGGAGGTGGACCGCACCCTCGTGGACGGCGGAGTGCGCGGCCTCGGCGTCGACCGTGCCGAGCAGGCGCCCGGTGCCCTCCTCCACGATCTGCACCGGAGGCCCGCCGGTGCCCCGGATGTCGGTCAGGTCGGCGGCGCGTTCCCGGCGCGTCCAGTGCCAGGCCCGGGTGCGGCGGCGTAGCAGCCTGGCGGCCTCAAGCTGGGTGAGCACCTCGGCGCTGACCGGGCCGAAGAGTTCGAGGTCGGCCTCGGTCAGCGGGATCTCGGCGGCCGCCGCGCACAGATGCGGGGCGAGGACGTAGGGGTTGTCCGGGTCGAGGACCGTGGACTCCACCGGGCGGTCGAACAGGGCCTCCGGATGGTGGACGAGGTAGGTGTCCAGCGGGTCGTCGCGGGCCACCAGGACCGCCAGGGCGCCCTGCCCCGAGCGTCCGGCGCGGCCCGCCTGCTGCCACAGGGAGGCGCGGGTGCCCGGGTAGCCGGCGATCACCACCGCGTCCAGGCCGGAGACGTCCACGCCCAGCTCCAGGGCGGTCGTGGCGGCGAGCCCGAGGAGTTCGCCGGAGTGCAGGGCGCGTTCCAGGGCGCGGCGCTCCTCCGGGAGGTAGCCGCCGCGGTAGGCGGCGACACGCCGGACCAGGGAGCGGTCGACCTCGGCGAGGCGCTGCTGCGCGATGACCGAGATCAGTTCGGCGCCGCGCCGGGAGCGGACGAAGGCGACCGAGCGCACGCCCTGCACGGTGAGGTCGGTGAGCAGGTCGGCCGTCTCGGCGGTGGCGGTGCGGCGCACCGGGGCGCCCTTCTCGCCGTGCAGTTCGGTGAGTGGGGGCTCCCAGAGGGCGAAGACGAGTTCCCCGCGCGGGGAGGCGTCGTCGGCGACCTCGACCACCGGCAGCCCGGTCAGCCGGCGGGCGGCCACGGCAGGCTCGGCGGCCGTGGCGGAGGCCAGCAGGAAGACGGGCGACGCGCCGTAGCGGGCGCACAGTCTGCGCAGCCGGCGCAGCACCTGGGCGACGTGCGAGCCGAAGACGCCCCGGTAGGTGTGGCACTCATCAATGACGACGTACTTGAGCGACTTCAGGAACGAGGCCCAGCGCGGGTGGGAGGGCAGGATGCCCCGGTGCAGCATGTCCGGGTTGGTCAGGACGTAGTCGGCGTACTGCCGGACCCACTCGCGTTCCTCGAACGGGGTGTCGCCGTCGTAGACGGCGGGCCGCACCGCGTTGCCCAGGGGCCCGGCGAGTTCCCGCACCGCACGGCACTGGTCGGCGGCCAGGGCCTTGGTCGGGGAGAGGTACAGGGCGGTGGCACCCCGGCCGTTCGGCGCCTCGGAGCCGTCCAGCAGGCTGGAGAGCACCGGCATCAGATAGGCCAGGGACTTGCCGGAGGCGGTGCCGGTGGCGACGACCACCGAGTCGCCGTCCAGGGCGTGCTCGGCGGCCAGCGCCTGGTGGGCCCAGGGGTGCTCGATCCCCCGCTCCCGGACCGCCGCGATCACCTCGGCACGAATCCGGTCCGGCCAGACGGCATGGCGGCCCGCACGCGGGGGCAAGTGCTCCGTATGAGTGATGCGCGCGGACCTGCCCGGACCGGAGCTGAGCCGGTGCAGAACCGTCTCCGGAGACGGGCGGGACGCCGGGTCCGGCTGGGGGTGATCGGGTCGGTGATTCTTGGCCATCGGCACCGAGTGTGTCACCGGCTTGACGGACAATGGAGCCAAGGCGTCGTGCACACCTGCCGGTAAGTGATTGAATGCCATCGCGGCTGGCGATGTGTTCCAAGGGCCGTAAGCCGGGATGTCCCGAGGGACGACCGCTCGATAGCAAGGTGCTGGAGGATTCGTGGACCTGTCCCTGTCGACCCGTACCGTCGGCGATCGTACGGTCGTCGAGGTCGGTGGCGAAATCGATGTGTACACCGCGCCCAAGCTGCGCGAGCAGTTGGTCGAGCTGGTGAACGACGGCAATTTCCACCTCGTCGTCGACATGGAGGGCGTGGACTTCCTCGACTCCACCGGGCTCGGCGTGCTGGTTGGCGGCCTGAAGCGGGTGCGCGCCCATGAGGGCTCGCTCCGCCTGGTCTGCAACCAGGAGCGCATTCTGAAGATTTTCCGTATCACCGGCCTCACCAAGGTGTTCCCGATCCACACCTCGGTCGAGGAAGCGGTGGCGGCCACCGACTGATCAGGGTCGTTCGCCGGGTCCGGGCCGTCTGTGCGGTCCGGTCGCCGGTGGGCCCCGCCTCGGTTCCGTTCCGTAGGAGCCCGGGGCGCAGAAGTCTCATCGTGGGCGTGCGGTCTTTCGGCGGCCCCGGCCCCGCACCGCACACCCGTAGGACGCGAGGGGGATGCATGGCCACTGTCGAACTCCGCTTCAGCGCGCTGCCCGAGCACGTCCGGACCGCCCGTCTGGTGGCGGCCGCGGTGGCGCGCAGGGCCGGAGTGGACGAGGCCGTGCTCGACGAGGTCCGCCTCGCGGTCGGTGAGGCGTGCTCCCGCGCGGTCGGGCTCCACCAGAGCGTCGGCATCACCGCGCCGGTGAAGGTGGCGCTGATCGAGGAGGAGAAGCTGTTCTCCATTGAGGTCGGCGACGAGGCCCCGCACGCCGTGCCCGCCGAGCGGGTGGCCGGCGGCGCCGCAGCCGACGCGGACGTGGAGGCCGAGGAGGACGAGATGGGCCTCGCGGTCATCAGCGGCCTCGTGGACGACGTCGAGGTCACCACCGGCGCGAGCGGCGGCCTGATCCGCATGTCCTGGCCGACCGTCTCGCCGCCGGCCGTACTGATCTGACCCGCGGCTGATCCGCCCGCGCACCGCGCGACCCATGGCATACGAGGGGCCCTGTACACGCGGGGTCCCTCGTGCCGTTTCCGGTCACTTCCGGGCCGAGTCGCCCCCCGGCCGGGGAATCGCGGGGCGGGAATTCACTACCGGAAACCCTCGAAGATCGCATCGGTGCACCCCCGACCGTGAATGCCTCGGGGGCATTACGCCGTCCGGGTTCGGTGCTCTGGTCCTCCACCCGATCGTTTGCTAAAGGGTAAGTGGCGGGCAATTCTGTTTACCGTGCCCGGTCGGGAACACGACCGAGTTGCTGCAAGTCCGTCCACATCCTGAGCTCAGCCCAAGCGTCGAGGAGGACGAATGGCGGGGCTATCCATCCCTGGTCAGGCGGGTCGATCCGCATCCCTCGCTGCCGTGGTCCTGACCGACGGCAACCGCGCCCTGGTCGCCGTGATCGCGGCAGTGGCCCTTGCGGCGCTGGCCGTCGCGGGCATCCTGGTGCGCCAGGTGCTGTCGGCGGGCGAGGGCACCGAACGCATGCGGCGGATCGCTGAGGCGGTCCAGGAAGGCGCCAAGGCGTATCTGGCCCGGCAGTTGCGCACCCTCGGCGTATTCGCCGTCGTCGTGTTCTTCCTGCTTCTGCTGCTTCCCGCGGACGACTGGAACCAACGGGCCGGCCGCTCGGTGTTCTTCCTGATCGGCGCGGTTTTCTCAGCGGCCACCGGCTATATCGGCATGTGGCTCGCCGTACGCAGCAATGTGCGCGTCGCCGCCGCCGCGCGAGAGGCGACTCCGCGAGAGGGAGAAGCGGAAAGAGATCTCACCGTCGTCTCGCACAAGGCGATGAAGATCGCATTTCGCACGGGCGGTGTCGTCGGCATGATCACCGTGGGCCTCGGCCTGCTCGGCGCCTCCTGCGTGGTGCTGGTCTACGCGGCCGACGCGCCCAAGGTGCTGGAGGGATTCGGCCTGGGCGCCGCGCTGATCGCCATGTTCATGAGGGTGGGCGGCGGCATCTTCACCAAGGCCGCCGATGTCGGCGCCGACCTGGTCGGCAAGGTCGAGCAGGGCATCCCGGAGGACGACCCGCGCAACGCCGCGACCATCGCGGACAACGTGGGCGACAACGTCGGCGACTGCGCGGGCATGGCGGCCGACCTCTTCGAGTCCTACGCCGTCACCCTGGTGGCCGCGCTGATCCTCGGCAAGACCGCCTTCGGTGACGCCGGGCTCGCCTTCCCGCTGCTGGTGCCGGCCATCGGCGTGGTCACCGCGATGATCGGCATCTTCGCGGTCGCCCCGCGCCGCGCCGACCGCAGCGGGATGAGTGCCATCAACCGGGGCTTCTTCGTCTCCGCCGTGATCTCCCTCGCGCTGGTCGCGATCGCGGTCTACCTCTATCTCCCCGGCCGCTACTCCGAGCTGGCCGGTGTGACCGACGCGGCGGTCAGCGGCAAGGACGGCGACCCGAGGGTGCTGGCGCTGGTCGCCGTCGCCATCGGCATCCTGCTCGCCGCCGTGATCCAGCAGCTGACCGGCTACTTCACCGAGACCAGCCGCCGCCCGGTCCGCGACGTCGGGCGCACGTCGCTCACCGGCCCCGCCACGGTCGTCCTCTCCGGCATCTCGCTGGGCCTGGAGTCCGCCGTCTACACCGCGCTGCTGATCGGCCTCGGCGTGTACGGCGCGTTCCTGCTCGGCGGTACCTCGATCATGCTGGCGCTGTTCGCGGTGGCGCTCGCCGGGACCGGGCTGCTGACCACGGTCGGTGTGATCGTCGCCATGGACACCTTCGGCCCGGTCTCCGACAACGCCCAGGGCATCGCCGAGATGTCCTCGGACGTGCGGGGCGCGGGCGCCCAGGTGCTCACCGACCTGGACGCGGTCGGCAACACCACCAAGGCCATCACCAAGGGCATCGCCATCGCCACCGCCGTGCTCGCGGCCGCGGCACTCTTCGGCTCGTACCGGGACGCGATCACCACGGGCGTGGCGGACGTGGGGGAGCGGCTCGCCGGGCCGGGCTCGCCGCTGACCCTGTCGATGGACATCTCCCAGCCCAACAACCTGGTCGGTCTCATCGCGGGCGCGGCCGTCGTCTTCCTCTTCTCCGGACTCGCCATCAGCGCCGTGTCGCGCTCGGCCGGTTCGGTGGTGTTCGAGGTGCGGCGGCAGTTCCGCGAGCGGCCGGGGATCATGGACTACACGGAGAAGCCCGAGTACGGCCGGGTCGTCGACATCTGCACCAGGGACGCCCTGCGCGAGCTGGCCACCCCCGGACTGCTCGCCGTGCTGGCGCCGATCTTCATCGGGTTCACCCTCGGGGTCGGCGCCCTCGGTGCCTTCCTGGCGGGCGCCATCGGCGCGGGCACGCTGATGGCCGTGTTCCTGGCCAACTCCGGCGGCGCCTGGGACAACGCCAAGAAACTGGTGGAGGACGGCAACCACGGCGGCAAGGGCAGCGAGGCGCACGCGGCCACGGTGATCGGCGACACGGTCGGCGACCCCTTCAAGGACACCGCGGGCCCGGCGATCAACCCTCTGCTGAAGGTGATGAACCTGGTCGCGCTGCTCATCGCGCCCGCCGTGATCAAGTTCTCCTACGGCGGCAGCAGCAGCGTGCTCGTCCGCGTACTGGTCGCGGTGGCTGCGCTGCTGGTGATCGTCGTCGCGGTGTACGTGTCCAAGCGGCGCGGGATCGCCGTGGAGGACGAGGACGCAGGTGAGGTGTCCAACTCCACGCCTCCGGCGGTGGTTCCGTAGACCCGGCCCGCGGCCCTGGCGACGGGCGGGCGGACGGCGCGTTGACGCGTCGCCGCCCGCTCGCGCGTATGGGGCGGTCCGTCGGCCGTGAGCCTTCTCTCGCACGGTGCGAAGCACCACAAAAGTCTGCTTATAGGGCGTCCGTCGTGCGGAGGGTCTCGCTCCGCCGTGTAGATTCCGGTGGCCGACAGCATGGAAGGGACCGATCCGGTGAACAAGAAGCTCGCGGCCGCCCTGTCCGGCGGCGCGGTACTGATAACGGCGCTGACGGGTTGCGGCAGCGACGACGGCGGTGGCCCCGACCCCAAACTGGGTGTGTGGGCGAAGAAGGTGTGCGACGCGGTGCCCGCGCAGTACACCAAGATCAAGGCGGCCAACGCCGGGATCGCCAGGATCGCCAGCGACAGCGACCTGGAGCCGAAGACGGCCAAGGAGACGTACGCGCAGGCGTTCCAGGACATGTCCGACGGCTACAAGGCCATCGCCACCGCCATCAACGGCGCGGGCGCTCCCCCCGGGGTCGAGGGCGGGGCCAAGCGGCAGCAGGACGCGGTCCAGAACCTCGACACCCTGGCCGCCTCCTACGCCGACCTGAAGAAGAAGGTCGACGGGCTGGACACCAAGGACCAGGGCAAGTTCGCCAAGGGTCTGCACGAGGTCGCCGACCAGACCAAGCAGATCGGCCGCCAGAGCAGCAGCGGCACCGAGGCGCTGAAGCGGCTGGAACAGGGCGACGTCAAGGAGGCGATCGCCGAGCAGCAGAGCTGCAAGGTCTCCGCCTCGACACCGGCCGCCAAGAGCTGACGGCACCCGCCGCCGACCACTGAGCATCCGCCGCCGACCACTGACGGCACCCCCCGCCGGCAACCGACGGCACCCCCCGCGAACGGCTGACGGCGGCGGACCCAGGGCCGCGCGCCGGGCCACAATGGGGTCGTGACTGACTCCGGCTCCGCCCCCCTGCCCGCCACCGACCGGCCCGAGGCGGCCGCCAGCCTGCGCGACGCCCTGCTGTCGGCCTCCTTCACCGCGGACGGCCTGCTAGAGCTGCTCGGTGCGCCCGCGTACGCCGCGCTCGCCCGCAGCGAGACCGTGCCCGCCCTGCGCGCCACCCGCGGCGACACGCCGCTGGAGAACCTGGTGCGGCTCTTCCTGCTCCAGCAGCCGGTGTCGCGCGCCCGGCTGACGGACGTCCTGCCGGTCCGGGACGCGGTGGACGCCGGCTGGCTCGCGCCCGTGGGCGGCGACGAACTGGCCGCCACCGTCGACGTGCGCCCCTACGGCGGGCCCGACGGCGAGGACTGGTTCATCGTGTCCGACCTCGGCTGCGCGGTCGGCGGGGCGGGCGGCATCGGCAGCCGGGACGAGGGCGTGGTCCTCGGCGTCGGCGGCGCCTCCACCACCCTGGCCGGAATCACCGTGCGCACCCCCGTCGCCGCCGCGCTCGACCTGGGCACCGGTTCCGGCATCCAGGCGCTGCACGCCGCCCAGCACGCGACCCGGGTGACCGCCACCGACCTCAACCCGCGCGCCCTGCACATCACCGCGCTCACCCTCGCCCTCTCCGGGGCGCCCGCCGCCGCGCTGCGCGAGGGCTCGCTGTTCGAACCGGTCCGGGGCGACGAGACGTTCGACCTGGTCGTGTCCAACCCGCCCTTCGTCATCTCGCCCGGCGCCCGGCTCACCTACCGCGACGGCGGGATGAGCGGCGACGATCTGTGCCGCTCCCTCGTCCAGCAGGCGGGGGAGAGGCTGAACGAGGGCGGGTTCGCGCAGTTCCTCGCCAACTGGCAGCACGTGGAGGGGGAGGACTGGCAGGACCGGGTGCGCTCCTGGGTGCCGCGCGGGTGCGACGCGTGGATCGTGCAGCGCGAGGTCCAGGACATCACTCAGTACGCCGAGCTGTGGCTCAGGGACGCCGGGGACCACCGGGAGGACCGGGCGGAGTACCAGTCGCGGTACGACGCGTGGCTGGACGAGTTCGAGGCGCGCAAGGTGAAGGCGGTCGGCTTCGGCTGGATCACCCTGCGCCGCACCGGCGCGGCCGGGCCCTCCGTCACCGTCGAGGAGTGGCCGCACCCGGTCGAGCAGCCCCTCGGCGACACCATCCGGGACCACTTCGCGCGCGTGGACCACCTTCGCGCGCACGACGACGCGGCCCTGCTGGAGGGCCACTTCAGGCTCGCCGACGAGGTCGTGCAGGAGCAGGTCGGGCTGCCCGGCGCGGAGGACCCCGAGCATGTGGTGCTCCGTCAGCACCGGGGCATGCGCCGGGCGACGAAGGTGGACACCATCGGCGCCGGTTTCGCGGGCGTGTGCGACGGCTCGCTGAGCGCCGGCGTCATCCTGGACGCCATCGCCCAGCTGGTCGGCGAGGACCCCGTGGTGCTGCGGGACCGTACGCCCGCGCAGATCCGGCTGCTGGTGGAGCAGGGCTTCCTGGAACCGGTGGGCTGAGCCGCCGGGCGCGGGGTGCGTCGGCTGATCCGGTTGTCGTACTCGGCGTACCCGGCGTACCCGGGCCGGTGGACGGGCGGCCGGATCATCGTCGTATGCCGGGGGCACGGGGCGGAACGGCGAAAAGGCCGGAAAGTGACGTGTGCCACCCCGGCGGTGAGCGAGCCGGCCCCGTCCGTTCACCCTGGCGTCGCCCTGCCGTTCTTCCGGCGTGGCAGCCTCCCCGCGCTGGATCGGAGCGGACCGCGCCGAGGGCGCGGGAGGGCGCGGGAAGGATGGACCAGATCATGGAGAGCGTGCCGGCGGTGTTCGCGGGAGCGGTGTTCGCCCTGTTCGGAGGGGCTCTGGCGGTATGGACCACGGTGCGGGTGTACCGCGCCGAACCGGTCGCCGTGGGTGTGAACCGGGTCGCATCGGCGGTGTTCGCCGGGGCCACCGCCATCGTCTCGCTGGGACTGGCCGGGTACTGCCTGACGCGTCCCTGACGGGGCCGGCCGGGCCGGCGCGGCGGCGGTCGGAGCGACCGGGTCCGGGTATGGGGTGCGGACTCGGCGGGTACTCCGGGCGGCAGGAATGGCGGTAGTCGGGTTACCGTTCGAGTGGCCGTTGTGGGCTTTTCCCGTTTGACACGGGGGCGGGATGTACCGTCACACTCCGCAGCGTCACACCAGCCACCGCACGCCGCGACCCCAGGGACGAGCGCCTGGGGAGGATTCCCAGCGCCGACCGGAGAGAAGAGCGAAGTTGTCCCCGACCAGCGAGACCGCACAGGGCGGCCGCCGACTCGTCATCGTCGAGTCGCCTGCCAAGGCGAAGACGATCAAGGGCTACCTCGGCCCCGGATACGTAGTCGAGGCGAGCGTCGGGCACATCCGTGACCTTCCCAGCGGCGCCGCGGAGGTGCCGGAGAAGTACACCGGTGAGGTCCGCCGCCTCGGTGTGGACGTGGAACACGACTTCGCGCCGATCTATGTCATCAACGCGGACAAGAAGGCCCAGGTCAAGAAGCTCCGGGACCTGATGAAGGACTCCGACGAACTCTTCCTCGCCACCGATGAGGACCGTGAGGGCGAGGCCATCGCCTGGCACCTCCAGGAGGTCCTCAAGCCGAAGATCCCCGTCAAGCGGATGGTCTTCCACGAGATCACCAAGGACGCGATCCGCGAGGCCGTCGCCAATCCGCGCGAGCTGAACAAGAAGCTGGTCGACGCCCAGGAGACCCGCCGCATCCTTGACCGCCTCTATGGCTACGAGGTCTCGCCGGTCCTGTGGAAGAAGGTCATGCCGCGGCTGTCGGCGGGCCGCGTCCAGTCCGTCGCCACCCGGCTCATCGTCGAGCGCGAGCGCGAGCGCATCGCCTTCCGTTCCGCCGAGTACTGGGACCTGACCGGCACCTTCGCCACCGGCCGCGCGGGCGACTCCTCGGACCCGTCCTCGCTGGTCGCCCGTCTGCAGAGCGTCGACGGCCGGCGTGTCGCCCAGGGCCGCGACTTCGACTCGCTCGGTCGGCTCAAGAGCGCGAACACCCTCCACCTCGACGAGGGAGCCGCCCGCGCGCTCGCCGCCGCGCTGGAGACCACCCGGTTCTCCGTGCGCTCGGTGGAGTCCAAGCCGTACCGCCGCTCGCCGTACGCCCCGTTCCGTACGACGACCCTCCAGCAGGAGGCCAGCCGCAAGCTCGGCTTCGGCGCGAAGGCGACCATGCAGGTCGCCCAGAAGCTGTACGAGAACGGCTACATCACGTACATGCGTACGGACTCCACGACGCTGAGCGAGACGGCCATCGGTGCCGCCCGCGCCCAGGTCACGCAGCTGTACGGCGCCGACTACCTCCCGCCGCAGCCGCGCTCCTACACGGGCAAGGTCAAGAACGCGCAGGAGGCGCACGAGGCGATCCGCCCCTCCGGCGACCGCTTCCGCACCCCCGCCGAGACCGGCCTGACCGGCGACCAGTTCCGGCTGTACGAGCTGATCTGGAAGCGGACCGTCGCCTCCCAGATGAAGGACGCGACCGGCAACAGCGTCACCGTCAAGATCGGCGGCAGCTCCGCCGACGGCCGGGACGTCGAGTTCAGCGCCTCCGGCAAGACGATCACCTTCCACGGCTTCCTGAAGGCGTACGTCGAGGGCGCCGACGACCCGAACGCCGAGCTGGACGACCGCGAGCGCCGGCTGCCCCAGGTCTCCGAGGGCGACCCGCTGGCCGCCGACGAGATCACGGTCGACGGCCACGCCACCAAGGCCCCGGCCCGCTACACCGAGGCGTCCCTGGTCAAGGAGCTGGAGGAGCGCGAGATCGGCCGCCCGTCGACCTACGCGTCGATCATCGGCACCATCCTGGACCGCGGCTACGTCTTCAAGAAGGGCACGGCCCTGGTGCCGTCCTTCCTGTCCTTCGCCGTCGTCAACCTGCTGGAGAAGCACTTCGGACGGCTCGTCGACTACGACTTCACCGCCCGCATGGAGGACGATCTCGACCGCATCGCGCGCGGCGAGGCCCAGGCGGTGCCGTGGCTCAAGCGCTTCTACTTCGGCGAGGGCACCCAGTCCGGCGCCGCGGCGGACGCGGGCAACGGCGACGGCGACCACCTCGGCGGCCTGAAGGAACTGGTCACCGACCTGGGCGCGATCGACGCCCGCGAGGTGTCCTCGTTCCCGGTCGGCGACGGCATCGTGCTGCGCGTCGGCCGCTACGGCCCGTACATCGAGCGGGGCGAGAAGGACACCGAGCAGCACCAGCGCGCGGACGTCCCCGAGGAGCTGGCGCCGGACGAGCTGACCGTGGGGCTGGCCGAGGAACTGCTGGCCAAGCCCAGCGGCGACTTCGAGCTGGGCACCGACCCGGTCAGCGGCCACCAGATCATCGCCAGGGACGGCCGCTACGGCCCGTATGTCACCGAGGTGCTCCCCGAGGGCACCCCGAAGACGGGCAAGAACGCGGTCAAGCCGCGTACCGCCTCGCTCTTCAAGTCCATGGCGCTCGACACGGTCACGCTCGAGGACGCCCTGAAGCTGATGTCGCTGCCCCGCGTGGTCGGAGCCGACGCCGAGGGCGTGGAGATCACCGCGCAGAACGGCCGCTACGGCCCGTACCTGAAGAAGGGCACGGACTCGCGGTCGCTCACGGCCGAGGAGCAGCTCTTCACCATCACGCTGGAAGAGGCGCTGGCGATCTACGCCCAGCCCAAGCAGCGTGGCCGGGCCGCGGCCAAGCCGCCGCTGAAGGAGCTGGGCGAGGACCCGGTCTCCGCCAAGCCGGTCGTGGTCAAGGACGGCCGCTTCGGTCCGTACGTCACCGACGGGGAGACCAACGCCACTCTGCGCTCCGGCGACAGCGTGGAGGAGATCACCCCCGAGCGCGGCTTCGAGCTGCTCGCCGAGAAGCGGGCGAAGGCGCCCGCCAAGAAGACGGCGAAGAAGGCCACCGCGAAGAAGACGGCCCCGGCGAAGAAGACCGCCGCCAAGAAGACGGCGGCCAAGAAGACGACGACGGCCGCCAAGAAGACCACGGCGAAGAAGACGACCGCCAAGAAGACCACGGCGGCCAAGGCGACGGGCTCCGGCTCGCAGGACTGACGCCCCCCTCTCGCACGCGTGATGGTGGAACACCCCGGTACCGGTCGCGGTACCGGGGTGTTCCGCGCTCCGGCGTGCGCCCCTTAAGGGATCAAGGGGTGAGGGTCAGGGAAGGGGTGGGGACGAGGGAGGCATGGGGGTGGGTGGCTGCGGATAGGCTGAACGCATGACGCGAGCCGAGCAGCCAACGGCCCCCCAACCAGCACCGGACGACGCACTGGTCGCGGATTCCCGCGAGCGCGCCGTCCGTTCACTGCTGCGCCGCCCCGACCTGCGCCGCCTGTGGAGCGCGCAGCTCGTGAGCGGTGTCGGTGACGCCCTCGCGCTGCTCGTGCTGGTGGTGCTCGTCCTTCAGGCGGCCGTAGCCGAGGGCTCCTTCGGCGGGGGGTACCGGGGCGCGGCGTTCGCGGTGGCGACGGTCTTCGGCGCCCGGGTGCTGGCCGCCGTGCTCTTCGGCGCCGTCCTGCTCGGCCCGCTGACCACGCTCACCGCCCAGGACGGTCCGCTCGACCGGCGCTGGACCATGGTCGGCGCCGACGGCCTGCGGGCCGCGCTGCTGATCGTGGCGCCCCTGTGGATCGACTGGACACCGGACAGCGCCCTGACCGTGCTGCTGGCCACCGCCTTCGTCACCGGCGTGGCCGAGCGGCTGTGGACGGTGTGCCGGGAGAGCGCGGCCCCCGCGCTGCTGCCCACCCCGCCCCCCGAGGGCGCGTCGGTGCGGCCGCTGCCCGACCACCTGGACGCGCTGCGCCGCCTGTCGCTGCGCACCGGCTTCGTGGCACTGCCGCTGGCCGCCGCCGCCCTGGTCACCGCCTCCCTGTTCAACAACCTGCTGGGCACCGGCATCGCCTGGTTCGACCAGCACCACGCGGCCCTCGCGGCCTATGTCGCGGCCGGCCTGTTCGCCGCGTCCGTGTCGGTGCTGACCGCCCTGAAGCTGCCCGGCACGCGCACCCCGCGCCCGCGCTCGCCGCTGGAGGGCCTGCGCCGCCCGCGTACCGGCACCGGCGTCGACAAGGGCCGCACGGGCGCCGTGCTGCTGCTGGTCGTCGCCTGCGCCGCCGTGGCCGGAGCCATCGCCGCCGCCGTCGCGGTGTGCGTGCTGCACGCCTCCGACCTGGGCGGCGGCCCGGTCCTCTACGGTCTGCTGGTGCTGGGCCTGACCGGTGGTGTCGGCGTCGGCATCCGTACCGCGCCCGCGCTGCTGCCCTCGCTGTCCCGGCGCCGGCTGCTCGCCCTGGCCATCGCGCTCACCGGCATCGCCCTGCTGGCCGCCGGACTCGTCCCGGACGTCACCACCGTCCTGCTGATCCTCACCCTGGCCGGTGTCGGCGCGGGCATCTCCGCCAACACCGGGCACGCCCTGCTCGACCAGGAGACCGAGGACTCCCGCCGGGGCCGGATCACCGAGCACCTGCACGCCGTCGTCCGGGTCTTCATGGCGCTCGGCGCCCTGATCGCCCCGGTCGTCGCCGGGCTCATCGGCCGCCACCGGCTGGAGAACGGCCGCTTCGTCTTCGCGCACGGCGGTGCCTCCTTCACCCTGATGCTGGTCGGCGCGCTGCTGCTCCCGGTGGCCGTGCTGGTCCTCGCCAAGGTCGACGACCGCTCGGGCATCCCGCTGCGCCAGGACATCAAGGACGCCCTGCTCGGCGGCGACGACCCGGTCACCGCCCCCGCGGGGAACGGTTTCTTCATCTCCCTGGAGGGCGGTGACGGCGCCGGCAAGTCCACCCAGGCCGAGGCCCTCGCCGAGTGGATCAGGGCCAAGGGCCACGAGGTGGTCGTCACCCGCGAGCCGGGAGCCACGCCCGTGGGCAAGCGGCTGCGCTCGATCCTGCTGGACGTGTCCGAGGCCGGCCTGTCGCACCGCGCGGAGGCCCTGCTGTACGCCGCCGACCGCGCCGAGCACGTCGACACCGTCGTACGGCCCGCCCTGGAGCGCGGCGCCGTCGTCATCTCGGACCGGTACATCGACTCCTCCGTCGCCTACCAGGGCGCCGGCCGGGACCTCTCGCCGACCGAGATCGCCCGCATCAACCGCTGGGCCACCGGCGGTCTCGTCCCGCATCTGACCGTCCTGCTGGACGTGCCGCCGGAGGTCGCGCGGGAGCGCTTCACCGAGGCGCCGGACCGGCTGGAGTCGGAGCCTGCCGAGTTCCACGCGCGCGTGCGGTCCGGTTTCCTCACCCTCGCCGCCGCCGACCCCGGCCGCTACCTGGTCGTGGACGCGGGCCAGGAGCCCGAGGGCGTCACCTCCGTGATCCGGCACCGGCTCGACACCGTGCTGCCGCTCTCCGAGGCCGAGATCAAGGCCCGGGAGGAGGCGCGGATCAAGGCCGAGGAGGAGGCCCGCCGCAAGGCCGAGGCCGAGGCCGCCCGCAAGGCCGAGGAAGAACGCGTGGCACGCGAGCGCCAGGAGCAGCTGGCCCGCCTGCGCGCCGAGGAGGAGGAGCGCAAGCGCCGCGAGCTGGAGGAGGCGCAGCGCCGCGAGACCGAGCGGCAGGAGGAGGAGGCCCGCCGTCGCGCCGAGGAGGCGCACCGCCGTGCCGAGGAGGAGCGTCAGCGGCTGCTCGCGGATGAGAAGGCCCGCGCCGAGGAGGAGAGCCGCCGCAAGGCCGAGGAGGAGCGGCGCCGCAAGCAGGCCGAGGAGGAGGCCCGGCAGCGCGCCGAGGCCGAGGCCCTGCGCCTGGAGAAGCAGCGCAAGGCCGAGGACGCGCTGCTGCGC
>NZ_JBHXLV010000024.1:0-45607 GCF_042721685.1 Streptomyces sp. NPDC058459
AAGGAACGCACAAGAGTTCGGCCTGTCGCGCCGGGCGGTGGTGCGGCCGCCCGGCGCCGGGGCTTCAGCGTCTGCGGCCGCGGGTGTTCCAGCCGGCGCCGATGCCCGCCACGTGCAGCGCCAGCAGGGCGAGGCCGATCAGCATGATGTTGGTCGAAGTGAAGACGTCGTTGGTCGAGATGTCCGCCGCGTTGATGAGGAAGGAGATGAAGAACAGGACCGCCGAGACGATGGCCAGCATGAGGTGCTCCCCTACGGGTGTGTGAGGTCTTCCGGAACACAGACCTGATGCCCGTGAAGGGGTCCGGCAGTCACCTCGGCGGCACCGCGTTTCACCGCCCCGCGCGTCCGGCCTCCGCGCACGACTCGGTGCCCACGAGATTCCTGAAGGCAGGTCAATGCGGGGTACAGTGTCCGCTGTTGGGTCACGGGCGGCGTAGGGACCGACTCTGCCGGAACTCCGTGGAAGCCGGTCACTCCGGGAAGTCGGCGTCGAGCCCCGCGAGCCCCTCCTCCCACCGACGGCGCCGCTGCTCCCCGGACTCCTCCCACCACGGCGTCCCGCGCTCCCCCAGTGCCACCTTGGCGCGCTGGACCCGGGCCCTCGCCGCCCGCTCGGCCTCCTTGTCCCCGGCCCCGCGCACGGCTCGCCGCGCCGCCATGAGATGCCGCCGAAGGCGCGCCGCGGCGTCCTCGGGCACGTCCGGGTCGGTCGCCCGCCATCGCCGTCCGTCGATGACGACGAAGTGTCCGTCGGGCGTCTTCTCGGGCTGGGCGTGTGCGGCCATGTCCCGATTCTCCTCACGCGGGGGCACGGGGGTGACCGGGGCACGCCGACCCGGACGCCGGCCACGGGCCGCTGTGGCACGAAGAGCCCCGGCAGGTGCCGCCGGGGCTCTTCACGGAGTGCTACGCGGTCACGGGGTGAGGAGCAGGCTGTCGCCGCGCTCCTTGGCGGCGGCGTAGCGCTTCGCCACGTCCTGCCAGTTGACGACCTCCCACATCGCCTCGATGAAGTCCACCTTCTGGTTCTTGTACTGCAGGTAGAAGGCGTGCTCCCAGGCGTCGAAGACCAGGATCGGGGTGGAGCCCTGGCCGACGTTGCCCTGGTGGTCGTAGATCTGCTCGACGACCAGCCGGCCGCTGAGCGGCTCGTAGGCGAGGACGCCCCAGCCGGAACCCTGGGTCGTCGCGGACGCCTTGGTGAGCTGGGCCTTGAACTTCTGGAACGAGCCGAAGGACTCCGCGAGGGCGTCCGCGAGTTCGCCGACGCCGTCCTTGTCGAGCGGCTCGCCGCCGCCCTGGCCCGTCATGTTGTGCCAGTAGACCGAGTGCAGGATGTGGCCCGACAGATGGAAGGCCAGGTTCTTCTCCAGCCCGTTGATCGAGCCCCAGGACTCCTTGTCCCGCGCCTCCGCCAGCTGCTCCAGCGTGTCGTTCGCACCCTTGACGTACGCAGCGTGGTGCTTGTCGTGGTGCAGCTCGATGATCTCGGGGCTGATCACCGGGGCGAGCGCCGCGTAGTCGTACGGGAGCTCCGGGAGCGTGTACACCGCCATGTCAACGTCCTCCGCGATAATTGCGAGTGATGTGCAGTTGCACGCTATCAGCGACAAGGTGCCCCGCTGATCAGGCATCAGTCCCGGGACCCGAGTCGTACCGGTGCGTCAGTCCTCGCCTTCGAGGTCTCCCTCCGTCTCGAGGTAGACCTCCTGGAGCCGCCTCAGCACCTCCGGGTCGGGCTTCTCCCACATGCCTCGGGACTCGGCCTCCAGCAGGCGTTCGGCGATGCCGTGCAGCGCCCAGGGGTTCGCCTCCGACAGGAACTGCCGGTTGACGGGGTCGAGGACGTAGGTCTCGGTGAGCTTGTCGTACATCCAGTCGGCTATCACGCCGGTCGTGGCGTCGTAGCCGAAGAGGTAGTCGACCGTGGCGGCGAGTTCGAAGGCTCCCTTGTAGCCGTGGCGCCGCATCGCCTCGATCCAGCGCGGGTTGACCACCCGGGCCCGGAAGATACGCGAGGTCTCCTCCGTCAGAGTGCGGGTGCGGACGGTCTCGGGCCGGGTCGAGTCGCCGATGTACGCCTCCGGCGCCGTGCCGCGCAGGGCGCGCACCGTGGCGACCATGCCGCCGTGGTACTGGAAGTAGTCGTCGGAGTCGGCGATGTCGTGTTCGCGGGTGTCGGTGTTCTTGGCGGCCACGGCGATGCGCCGGTAGGCGGTCTCCATCTCCTGCCTGGCCTGGCGGCCGTTCTGGTCCCGGCCGTAGGCGTAGCCGCCCCACACGGAGTACACCTCCGCGAGGTCGGCGTCGGTGCGCCAGTCACGCGAGTCGATGAGCTGGAGCAGTCCGGCGCCGTAGGTGCCCGGACGCGAGCCGAAGATACGGGTGGTGGCGCGGCGCTCGTCGCCGTGCTCGGCGAGGTCGGCCTGCACGTGGGCGCGTACGTGGTTGGCCTCGGCCGGTTCGTCCAGGCCCGCCGCCAGGCGTACGGCGTCGTCCATGAGGTCGACGGTGTGCGGGAAGGCGTCGCGGAAGAAGCCGGAGATGCGCAGGGTGACGTCGATGCGCGGGCGGCCCAGTTCCGCCGCCGGGACCGCCTCCAGGCCGGTGACCCGGCGGGACGCGTCGTCCCAGACCGGCCGCACTCCGAGCAGCGCGAGGGCCTCGGCAACGTCGTCCCCCGCGGTGCGCATGGCGCTCGTCCCCCAGAGCGAGAGCCCCACGGACGTCGGCCATTCACCGTGGTCGGAGCGGTACCGCTCCAGGAGCGAGTCGGCCAGGGCCTGGCCGGTCTCCCAGGCGAGCCGGGAGGGGACCGCCTTGGGGTCGACGGAGTAGAAGTTGCGGCCGGTCGGCAGGACGTTGACCAGACCGCGCAGCGGGGAGCCGGACGGCCCCGCCGGCACGAAGCCGCCCGCGAGGGCGTGTACGGCGTGATCCAGCTCGGCGGTGGTCGCCGCGAGCCGCGGCACGACCTCACGCGCGGCGAACTCCATTACCGCCGCGACCTGTTCGCCGTGCTCCCGGGAGACGGCCGAGGGGTCCCAGTCCGCGTCCTCCATCGCCTGGACCAGGGCGCGGGCCCGCTCCTCCGCCTCGTCGGCTCCGGTCCGGGTCGCGGCGGACTCGTCGAGGCCGAGCGCCTCGCGCAGGCCGGGCAGCGCGGTCGTGCCGCCCCAGATCTGCCGGGCGCGCAGGATGGCGAGGACGAGGTTGACCCGGTCGGTACCTTCCGGCGCGGCGCCCAGCACATGCAGTCCGTCGCGGATCTGGGCGTCCTTCACCTCGCAGAGCCAGCCGTCGACGTGGAGGAGGAAGTCGTCGAAGCCGTCGTCGTCCGGCCGGTCGTCCAGGCCCAGGTCGTGGTCGAGGCGGGCGGCCTGGATGAGGGTCCAGATCTGGGCCCGGATGGCCGGGAGCTTCGCCGGGTCCATCGAGGATATCTGCGCGTGTTCGTCGAGGAGTTGTTCCAGGCGGGCGATGTCGCCGTAGGACTCCGCGCGGGCCATCGGCGGGATCAGGTGATCGATGAGGGTGGCGTGGACCCGGCGCTTGGCCTGCGTTCCCTCGCCGGGGTCGTTGACCAGGAAGGGGTAGACGAGGGGCAGGTCACCGAGGGCCGCGTCCGGGGCGCAGGCGGCCGAGAGACCGGCGTTCTTGCCCGGCAGCCACTCCAGGTTGCCGTGCTTGCCGAGGTGGATCATGGCGTCGGCACCGAACCCGCCCTCGTCCGGCGCTGCCGCGATCCAGCGGTAGGCGGCCAGGTAGTGGTGGGAGGGCGGGAGGTCCGGGTCGTGGTAGATGGCGATCGGGTTCTCGCCGAAGCCGCGCGGCGGCTGGATGAGGATGAGCAGGTTGCCGAAGCGGAGCGCGGCGAGGACGATGTCGCCCTCCGGGTTGCGGCTGCGGTCGACGAACATCTCGCCGGGCGGCGGGCCCCAGTGCTCCTCCACCGAGCTGCGGAGCCGTTCGGGGAGCGCGGCGAACCAGCGCCGGTAGTCGGCGGCGGGGATACGGACGGGGTTGCGGGCCAGTTGCTCCGCGGTGAGCCAGTCCTGGTCGTGGCCGCCCGCCTCGATGAGCGCGCGGATCAGTTCGTCGCCGTCCCCCGAGGCGAGCCCGGGGATGTCGTCGCCGCCGAAGTCATAGCCCTCGGCCCGCAGCCGGCGCAGGAGGGCGACGGCGCTGGCGGGGGTGTCCAGGCCGACCGCGTTGCCGATACGGGAGTGCTTGGTCGGGTAGGCGGACAGCACGAGCGCGAGCCGCTTGTCACCGGGCGCGAGATGCCGCAGCCGGGCGTGGCGTACGGCGATTCCGGCCACCCGGCCGGCCCGCTCGGGATCGGCGACGTAGACGGGCAGGCCGTCGGCGTCGATCTCCTTGAAGGAGAAGGGGACGGTGATCAGCCGGCCGTCGAACTCGGGGACGGCTATCTGGCCGGCCGCGTCGAGGGGGGAGACGCCCTCGTCGTTCTCCTCCCACGCGGCACGTGAGCCGGTCAGGCAGAGCGCCTGGAGGATCGGGACGTCGAGGCCGGTGAGCGCTCCCGCGTCCCAAGACTCGTCGTCACCGCCGGCCGACGCCTCGGCGGGCCGGGTGCCGCCGGCGGCCAGCACGGTGGTGACGATCACGTCGGCGGCGCGGAGTTCCTCGATCAGCTCCGGTTCGGGCGCGCGCAGGGAGGCGACGTAGAGGGGCAGGGCCCGGCCGCCCGCGTTCTCGATCGCGTCGCAGAGGGCGTGGATGAACGCCGTGTTGCCGCTCATGTGGTGGGCGCGGTAGTAGAGCACCGCGATGACCGGACCGCCGGGTCGTCCCGCCGGGCGCTCCAGGGCGCCCCACGACGGTGCGGGGGCGGGGGCGTCGAAGCCGTGTCCGGTGAGCAGGACCGTGTCGGTGAGGAACCGGGCGAGCTGCTCCAGGTTGGCCGGGCCGCCGTGGGCGAGGTAGGCGTGGGCCTCGGCGGCGATACCGACGGGGACGGTGGAGACGGCCATCAACTGGGCGTCCGGCGCCTGTTCACCGGTGAGGACGACCACCGGCACCCCGGCCGCGAGGAGTTGGTCGAGCCCGTCCTGCCAGGCACGGACGCCGCCGAGCAGGCGTACGACGACGAGATCGGCCCCGTCGAGCAGGGTGGTCAGCTCGCCGGGTGCGAGGCGGGTCGGGTTGGCGAGGCGGTACGGCACCGGTCCGCCGGCGGCGCGGGCGCTGAGCAGGTCGGTGTCGGATGTCGACAGAAGGAGGATCGTGTGGGCGTGCGGGACGCGCTCTCCGGGGGGAGTGGGCATGCGGCACCTGGCCTTCCTCGGGGTCCGCGCCCCGGCCGGTAGCTGAATGGTCTCCGCTGCCTGGTCAAGTCCGGGCAGCGGAACGGGAGTTCCTGACTCGCTCGCCCCCTGGAGGGCGGGCTCACAGTGGCGGGACCGCGCCGGATTCGCACCGGGCTTCCTCCCCTGTCGCCGTATGGGCGGTGGTGGATCAAGTGATCCACCGTTGAGCATAGTAAGGGTCACGCAAAATGCGCAGGGCATACATTTGGTGTGATCGTATGTATGCTCACGGCCATGTCCATGGCCGCCTCCCCCTCCCCTTCCCGGGGCACGCCAGTCACTCCCGGACAGGGTGACGCGTGCCCGGGTGCGCTGCGGCTGCACCCGGCGGACGACGGAGCGCTGGCCCGCGTCCGGATACCGGGCGGGGTGCTGAGCACGCGTCAGGCGCGCTCGCTGGCGGCGGCGGCACGAGATCTGGGCGACGGCGATCTTCAGCTGACCTCGCGCGGGAACGTGCAGTTGCGGGGTCTGCGGGACGGTTGCGGCGGCGAACTCGCCGACCGGCTCGGCACGGCGGGACTGCTGCCGTCGCCCGGCCACGAGCGGGTGCGCAACATCGTGGCCTCACCCCTGTCCGGCCTCGACACCGTGGGGCTGCTGGACGTCCGCCCCTGGCTGACCGCACTGGACGCCGCCCTGTGCGCGAGCGACGCCGCGCGGGACCTCTCGGGGCGGTTCCTGTTCGCGCTCGACGACGGACGCGGTGACATGGCCGGCCTGGGAGCCGACATCACGGTGCGCGCCCTCTCCGGCGGGGCGGCACAGCTGTCCCCGGGCGGGGTGCGGATCGCGCGTACGGACGTGGCCGGTGCCGCGGTCGCCGCAGCCGAGGTGTTCCTGGAGGCCGGCCGGGACGACGGCACGCATGCCTGGCGGGTGTCCGGCCTCCGCCTGCCGGAGGAGGAGCTGGCAGCGCGGGTGCGCCGCCGGCTGGACGCCCTCGGCGTCCGGCACGAGCGCCGCGCCGGGCCCACGGGGACGAAGACGGGTCCCGCGCCGGGAGTTCGGGGCGCCGCGCTCTGCGTCCATGTGCCGTTCGGACGGCTCTCGGCCGGCCAGTGGCGAGCGCTGACCGACGTCGCGGAGACCGAGCTGCGGCTGACCCCGTGGCGGGGCGTCGTGATCCCGGCCGGCGGCGCGAGCGCCGGAGCCTCCCTGGCGCGCCTGGAGGCGGCGGGACTCGTCACCGACGCCGCGTCCCCCTGGCTGGGCGTGGGGGCCTGCGTCGGCCGGCCCGGATGCGCCAGAGCCCTCACCGATGTCCGTGCGGACGCCGCCCGCACGGTCGACGCCGCCGCCCGCACGGGGCGGACCGTGTACTGGTCGGGATGTGAACGCCGCTGCGGGCACCCCGGCGAGGACCACATCGAGGTGGTCGCCGTCCCCGGTGCCGGATACCGGATCTCGGACACCGCCGGCGGACCCGCCGCGGTCCCCCTCGTGGCGGGCGACGCCGACCGAGTACCCGCCGCTCTGGCGGGGATGACCTCTTGAGCCATCAGCCGACCGAGAGCAGCGAGAAGAGCAGCACCGTGATGCCCCATGTCTACGAGAAGGACGGGGCGGCCATCTACCGCCGGTCCTTCGCCACCATCCGCGCGGAAGCGGACCTCGCGGGCCTGCCCGCCGATGTCAGCCAGGTCGCGGTCCGCATGATCCACGCCTGCGGGATGGTCGACCTCGTGCGGGACCTGTCCTACACACCCTCGGTCGTGGCCCGCGCCCGCCAGGCCCTGCGCGCCGGTGCGCCGATCCTGTGCGATGTGCAGATGGTGGCCAGCGGAGTGACCCGCAAGCGGCTGCCGGCCGGCAACGAGGTGCTGTGCACCCTGTCGGACCCGTCCGTTCCGGAGCTGGCCGCGAAACTCGGCACCACGCGCAGCGCAGCCGCCATGGAGCTGTGGCACGACCGGCTGGAGGGCGCGGTGGTCGCCGTCGGCAACGCGCCCACCTCGCTCTTCCGGCTCCTGGAGATGATCGAGGCGGGTGCTCCCCGCCCCGCCGCCGTCATCGGTGTCCCGGTCGGCTTCGTGGGCGCCGCGGAGTCGAAGGACGCGCTGGCGGCCCATCCGGCGGGTCTGGAGCACCTGATCGTCCGCGGCCGTCGCGGGGGCAGCGCCATGGCCGCTGCCGCGCTCAACGCGATAGCGAGTGAGGAAGAGTGAAGGGCAAGCTGTACGGCGTGGGGCTCGGCCCCGGCGACCCGTCCCTGATGACCGTCCGGGCGGTCGAGGCCATCGCCGAGGCCGATGTCGTCGCGTACCACAGCGCCCGGCACGGACGGTCCATCGCCCGGTCGATCGCGCGGCGCCGGCTGCGGGACGACCACATCGAGGAGCCGCTCGTCTATCCGGTGACCACGGAGACCACCGACCATCCGGGCGGTTACCGGGGGGCCATGGAGGACTTCTACGCCGAGGCGTCGGCCCGGCTGGCGGCCCATCTGGACGCCGGCCGGACGGTGGCGGTGCTGGCGGAGGGCGATCCGTTCTTCTACGGCTCCTACATGCACATGCACAAGCGGCTGGCCGACCGCTACGACACCGAGGTGATCCCGGGCGTCACGTCCGTGTCCGCCGCCGCGGCCCGCCTGGGCACCCCGCTCGTGGAGGGCGAGGAGGTGCTGACCGTCCTGCCGGGCACCCTGCCCGAGGAGGAGCTGACCGCACGTCTGGCCGCTGCCGACGCGGCGGTGGTGATGAAGCTCGGACGCACCTTCCCCAAGGTGAGCCGGGCGTTCGAGCGCTCCGGGAAGCTGGAGCGGGCCAGGTACGTGGAGCGGGCGACCATGAGCGAGGAGCGTACGTCGGCACTCGCGGACGTGGACCCGGACTCGGTGCCGTACTTCGCGGTGGCGGTGCTGCCCAGCCAGGTGGATTCCGGGCGGCCGGTGCGGGAGGAGGGCGAGGGCGAGGTGACCGTGGTCGGCACCGGACCGGCGGGGCCGCTCTGGCTCACCCCGGAGAGCCGCGGCGCGCTGGCCGCCGCCGACGACCTCGTGGGCTACACGACCTATCTGGCCCGCGTGCCCGTACGGCCGGGTCAGGCACGGCACGGTTCGGACAACCGGGTCGAGGCGGAGCGGGCGGAGTTCGCGCTCCAGCTGGCCCGGCGGGGGCGGCGGGTGGCGGTCGTCTCCGGCGGCGACCCGGGCGTCTTCGCCATGGCCACGGCCGTGCTCGAAGTGGCCTCGCAGCCGGAGTACCACGGCGTGCCGGTGCGCGTGCTGCCGGGTGTGACCGCAGCCAACGCGGCCGCGGCCCGGGTGGGCGCCCCCCTGGGACACGACTACGCCAGCATCTCACTGTCCGACCGGCTCAAGGCGTGGGAGGTCGTGGAGGAGCGGCTGCGGGCCGCGGCCTCGGCCGATCTGGTGCTGGCTCTGTACAACCCAGGCTCGCGCAGCCGCACCTGGCAGGTGGGCAGGGCGCGGGACCTGCTGCTGGAGTACCGGGACCCGGGGACGCCGGTGGTGGTCGCGCGGGACGTCGGGGGCCCGGACGAGCGGATCTCGGTCGTGCGGCTGGACGGACTCGACCCCGCCGTGGTCGACATGCGCACGCTGCTGCTGGTCGGCTCCTCCCAGACCGTCGCCGTGCGGCGCGGGGACGGCGAGTCGGTCGTCTGGACCCCTCGCCGGTATCCGGAGGCGTGAGGTCGCTCGCACCCGGTGACGGCCGGGTGGGAGTGCCCCTCCTGGGTCCTTCAGCCGAGGGTGGGGGAAGAGCGCCCTCCGAGCCGGTCCAGTACCCACCGGGCGGCCCGTTCGGGGTCGGGGACGACCGGCACCCCTTCCGGGACCGGGGGCCGGCGGATCACCACGACCGGCACCCCGGCCTCACGGGCGGCCGTGAGTTTCGGGGCGGTGGCCGCTCCGCCGCTGTCCTTCGTCACGACGACGTCGACGCGGTGACGGCGGATCAGCTCGCGTTCGCCGTCGAGGGTGAAGGGCCCCCGGGCGAGCAGTGTCTCCGTCTGCCGTGGGCAGGGCGGCTCGGGGGCGTCCACGGACCGCACGAGGAACCACAGGTCGTCGAGGCCCGCGAAGGCGGCGAGGCCCATGCGTCCGGTGGTGAGGAACACCCGGCGGCCGAGGGCCGGCAGCAGCGCGGCGGCCTCCTCCAGCGACCCCGCCCCGTGCCAGCGGTCGCCCCGGACGGGGACCCAGCCGGGCCTGCGCAGGGCGAGCAGGGGAACATGGGTGACGGCGGCGGCCCGTGCCGCGTGGAAGCTCATCGTCTCAGCGAAGGGGTGGGTGGCGTCGACGATCGCGTCGACCCCGTGGTCGCGGACCCACGCCACCAGTCCGTCCACCCCGCCGAAGCCGCCCACCCGGACCTCACCGGGGGGCAGCCGGGGGCTGGAGACGCGTCCGGCGAGGGAGCTGGTGAGCCTCGGCACCCCGGTTCCGTGGAGCAGTTCGGCGAGGCGGCGGGCCTCCGAGGTGCCGCCGAGGATCAGCACGTGCATGGGAGTTACGGGTCCGTTCATGGGAAGCAGTGAGCAGCGGGGCGGAGCGCGGGGTTCCGAGAGGGCTCAGGGAGGTCGCCGCGCGCAGTTGGAGCACACCGGGCTACGGCACGGCTGGACCACCGGGGCGTGTGCGACGGCGGCCACCACGGCCGCGTACACGGCGCTGCTGTCCGGCGAGTTCCCCGACCCGGTGACGATCACGCTGCCCCGGGGCCAGACGCCCGCCTTCGCCCTGGCGGTGGAGGAACTGGGCGCGGGGTCGGCTACGGCGGGGGTGGTGAAGGACGCCGGCGACGATCCGGACGTCACCCACGGCGCGCTGATCCGGGCCACCGTGCGGCGGCTGGCCGCGGGCCGTGGCGTGGTCTTCCGGGCCGGGCCCGGGGTGGGTACGGTCACGCGCCCCGGACTTCCCCTGGCCGTGGGCGAGGCCGCCGTCAACCCGGTGCCCCGCCGGATGATGGGCGAGCACGTCGCCGAGGTCGCCCGCCGGTTCGGGGTGGGCGCGGACGTGGAGATCACCCTCTCCGTGGACCACGGTGAGGAGATCGCGCGCTCCACGTGGAATCCCCGGCTGGGCATCCTCGGCGGCCTCTCCATCCTGGGGACGACGGGGATCGTCGTCCCGTACTCCTGCTCGGCCTGGATCGACTCCATCCGGCGGGGTGTGGACGTGGCCCGCGCGGCCGGGCGTACCCATGTCGCCGGGTGCACGGGGTCGACGTCGGAGCGGACGGTGGTCGCCGAGCACGGCCTGCCGGAGGACGCGCTGCTGGACATGGGGGACTTCGCCGGCGCGGTCCTCAAGTACCTCCGCCGGCATCCCGTGGACCGGCTGACCGTCTGCGGCGGTTTCGCCAAGCTGTCCAAGCTCGCCGCCGGTCATCTCGATCTGCACTCCGGCCGCTCCCAGGTGGACAAGGGGTTTCTCGCCGAGCTGGCCCGGCGGGGCGGCGCGGACGGGGCGCTGGCCGCCGGGGTGGCCGCCGCCAACACCGGGCTCGCCGCGCTGCACCTGTGCCAGGACGCCGGGGTCCCGCTCGGCGACCTGGTGGCGGTGGCGGCCCGGGACGAGGCGCTGGCGGTGCTGCGCGGCGCGCCGGTCGCCGTGGACGTCATCTGCGTGGACCGGGCCGGCACCGTGGTCGGGCGGGCGCCGGCCCGCTGACGCGGCCGGGGTCTCAGCAGAGGTGCCGGTCACGCTCGGGCGAGTACAGGTGGCTGTCGCGGAACTGCTCGGCGCCCAGCGTCCGCCCGACCATGATCACGGCCGTGCGGAGCACCCCGGCCTCCTTCACCCGGCCGGCGATCTCCTCCAGGGTGCCCCGGATGACCAGCTCGTCGGGGCGGGAGGCATAGGCGACGACGGCGGCCGGACAGTCGGCGCCGTAGTGCGGGAGGAGTTCGCCGACGACCCGGTCCACGTACCGGACGGCCAGGTGCAGCACGATCAGCGCGCCGCTGCGGCCGAGGGTGGCCAGGTCCTCGCCCGGGGGCATGGGCGTGGCGCGGTGGGCGACGCGGGTGAGGATCACTGTCTGGCCGACGGTGGGCACGGTCAGCTCCCGCTTGAGCGCGGCCGCCGCGGCGGCAAAGGCGGGAACGCCCGGAACCACCTCGTAGGGGATGCCGGCCGCGTCGAGCCTGCGCATCTGCTCGGCTACCGCGCTGAAGACCGAGGGGTCGCCCGAGTGCAGCCGGGCCACGTCGTGCCCCTCCTCGTGCGCGCGGACCAGCTCGGCGGTGATCCGGTCCAGATCGAGGTCGGCGGTGTCCACCAGCCGCGCGTCCGCCGGGCATTCGGCCAGCAGTTCGCGCGGGACGAGGCTGCCCGCGTACAGGCAGACTCCGCAGGCGGCGAGCGTGCGGGCGCCGCGCACCGTGATCAGATCGGCGGCGCCGGGCCCGGCGCCTATGAAGTACACGGTCATCGGTCTGCTCCTGGAACGGGTTCGGCGGTCTTCTGGACGGTCCACTGGGTCACCGGCATCGCCTGCCGCCAGCCGGTGAAGCCGCCCACGGGTACGGCGTGGGCCACCGACAGGCGTACCAGCTCACCGCCGTGACGCCGGCGGGCGTCGGCGAGCAGGGCCTCGGACTCCAGCGTCACGGTGTTGGCGGCCAGCCGTCCGCCCTCGTCCAGGGCCTGCCAGCAGGTGTCGACGATGCCGGGCGCGGTGAGTCCGCCGCCGATGAACACGGCGTCCGGCCGGGGCAGTTCCGCCAGTGCGCCGGGAGCCGCGCCGACGACGACGCGCAGGGCGGGGACGCCCAGGTGTTCGGCGTTGCGCGTGATGCGCTCGGCGCGGGCCGGGTCCCGTTCGACGGTGATCGCCCGGCAGGAGGGGTGGGTCCGCATCCACTCGATGGCGATCGAGCCCGACCCGCCGCCGATGTCCCACAGCAGCTCCCCCGGAGCGGGTGCGAGGGCCGCGAGCGTGGCGGCGCGGACATGCCGCTTGGTGAGCTGCCCGTCGTGCTCGTAGGCGTGGTCCGGCAGGCCGGGTACGGCGCCGAGGCGCAGGGTGCCGGGAGCGCGGCGGCATTCCACGGCGACGATGTTCAGGGGGTCGCCGGGCGGGTGCCGCCAGTCGTCCGCCGTGCCCTCGGTGCGCGTGTCCTCCGCCGGTCCGCCGAGCTGTTCCAGCACGCGCATCCCGCTGGGGCCGAAACCGCGCTCGCGCAGCAGGGCCGCGATCACGGCCGGGGTGGTGGCGTCCGCGCTCAGCACCAGCAGCCGGCGCCCGTCATGCAGCTCCGCCGCGAGCCGGGCGGCCGGGCGGCCCACGAGCGAGACCACCGCGACGTCCTCCAGGGGCCAGCCGAGGCGGGCCGCCGCGTAGGAGGCGGACGAGGGGTGGGGCAGGACCCGGAGGGTGACCGGCTCCTCGGCCAGGGCGCGGCCGATGCCGTAGAACATGGGGTCGCCGCTGGCGAGGACGGCGATGCGCCGCCCGGCGTGCTCGGCGAGCAGGCGGGGTACGGCGGGCCGCAGCGGGCTGGGCCACGGGACCCGCCGGCCGGCGCACTCGTCCGGCAGCAGGTCCAGCTGGCGCGGGCCGCCGATGACGACCTCCGCGTCTCGCAGGGCGTCACGGGCGGCGCCGGAGACGCCCGCCCATCCGTCGGCGCCGATCCCGACGAGCGTGACGGCGGGCGGGCTTGGCGGAGCGGGGGTCACTGACTCGGCACCTCGGGTTCGGGGACTACAGAGCCGGACTCTACCGGGCCCCACCGCACACCCCTGTGCCCCGGGTTCCCGTCCGGGGCGATCTCTGGCGGGGCGGGACCCGTCCGTGACGGGCGGCTGCTGGGACATGCGGTGGCGTCGAGCACGGACGAGCACGCCCGCTACGGCGGAGTGGTGCCGGAGATCGCCTCGCGGGCCCGGCCGCACGCACCGCGTGCCGTGGTCCGCCGCCCGGCCCCCGCGTGGTTCTGATCGTCTCCGGCGGCCACACCTCGCTCCTCCTGGTGCGCGACCTGGCGCGTGCTCCGGTCCGCCATCCGGGCGACACCCAGGAAGACCCCCTGCGCGGCACCGGATGAGACACCGGGGGCGGGAGACGCCATCGCAGCGTCTCCCGCCCCCGGTGTCCTCCGAACCGGCCGGTCAGCGCTCGGCCGTACCGTCCGCCCCGGTCGTCCCCTCGGTCGCGGTCGCGCCGCCGCCGTAGGAGCGGCGGATGGCGTCGGCGGCCTTGTCGGTCTGGGAGTCGTACTTGTTTCCCGTACGCTCGTCGATCAGCCGCTCGGCACTCGCCACACCCTTGTCGACCTGGTCAGGGTGGCCCTTGGCCAGCTCCTTGGCCTTGTTCGCCAGATCGCCGAACTTGCTCATGGGAAACCTCCCGCAGTCAGTGCGTACGTCGTTCCCGGCTACGCCTACCCGGCGATCACCCCCTGAATCAGGGCGCGTTGAACAGCGTGGGGAAGCGGGGCGCCAGCCAGGGCTTGCGGCCCCACGCGAGCACACCGCCACGGGCCACGGCCTGCCAGGGACCCAGACGGCCCAGGGCGATGAGGAGGAAGGTGACCGGCTCGGTGAGGATGGTGCACTCCGAACGCTCCGGCGGGCCGGGAAGCACCTCCACCCCGCCGCCGGCGAAGGTGACGCCGAACGTCTCGCCACCCCGGACGCGCAGGGTGTAGCGGGCCGTCAGCTCGGAGGGGGCGACGGCGACGCGCGGCATCGCCGTCTTCAGGAACGGCAGGCACAACCGCACCCGCGTCCGGTCGATCATGTGCGGACGGCCCACCGCACGGGCGAGGTCCCAGCCGTGGCCGAGCATATGGGTCAGCAGGTAGGAGGCGAGCACGTCCTCGCTCATGGGGCCGAGCGGGGTCAGCGGCGTCCGGTCCGGCCCGGCCCGGCCCACCACGTCCAGGAACGCTTCCGCCCGCCCCACGATCAGCTCCGCCAGCGGTTTCGCCCCGCGCTCGGGGAACGCGGCGAGACCGCGCGCGTTGGCCGCCGCGAGGCTCCGCGGTGTGCCGTCGCCGTAGGGGCTTTCCCGGCCGGCCGCGAGTTCGGCCATCAGCCCGTTGGCCAGGGCCAGATGGGCAGCCGTCTCCCCGACGGTCCACTCCAGTCCCGGCACGGGAGTGGCCGGGTCAGTCGCGCCGTCCAGGAGCGCGGCGACGGCCTCGGCGGTCTCCCGAATCGCCCGGCCGAGCCCCTCGGGCAGGGAATCCCCGGTGCCGCTCTCCGTTCCCCGCTCCACGCCGCCCGCTCTCCTCGTGTCTCCATGATCATGCAGTCGTCGCGCGGTACGAAACCAGACCCGCGTGCCCGGGACAAGGGGTCGCGGTGCGTTGTCCGTCCGCTGTCCGTGCGCTGTCCGTCCGACGTGGCGCCGGGCCGACGGCATGGGCGGTGGGGCCGGCCCCCGCTCATGGGCCTGCCCCACCGCTCGCTCCGGCCGTCGGGTCAGTACCAGTAACCGGAGTGCCAGCGGCCGTTGCCCCACCAGCCGTCATGCCAGTGGTGGTGCCAGCGGTGGTGCGAGTTGCCCCAGCCGTCATGACCCCAGCCGTGGCGGTCGTGGCCGTAGCCGTAGCCGTAGCCGTAGCCGTGGTGGCCGTACCGGTTGTCGTGGCCGTAGTTGCCCGGCCCCCGGTCGCCGTGGTGCTGGCTGTGCGAGGCCGGCGCCGATGTGGGCACGGATGCCGACGCGGTGCCGGCCGTCCCGATGGCGGCGCCGCCCGCCAGCATCGCTCCGGCCGCCGCGAGGACAGCGGCCCTCTTCACACTGAGTGCGCGCATTGAGTACACCTCCCTTCAGCTCTCGAAGCATTCATGTCTCTGATTCGGAGCGGCGGATGTCATGGTTTGCGCCGTTCAGGAATTTTCCGCCGGCGGTCGTCGCACTCGTCCGCCGGCCGCCCATCCATGGCGCGTTCAGTGACGAATTACCTGAAAGGCCACTGAAGGTGTTCATCATGAAGCGCGCTTCCCCCCGTCTCAGCCACGACCCCGCCGGACCCGCCGACGCGGTACGCGACCAGCTGCGCGACCGGCTCGCCCGCTTGCGGGCGGCCGAGTTCGCGGAGGACGCCACCGTGGTGGTCAGTGAGCTGCTGTCCAACGCGCTGCGCCACGGCCGGCCGCCCGTGCGGGTCGCGTGCGCGCTGCGCCGCCGGTGCACCGGGCGGGCGACGCTGCGTATCGAGGTGGCCGACGCGGGGCCGAGCTTCGACACCACCCTGGTCCGGGCCCGGTGGCGGCATCCGTCCTTCACGCTGGAGGAGTCCGGCCGCGGTCTGTTCCTGGTCGACGCCCTGGCCGGCCGCTGGGGCGACGAGCCGACCCGGCACGGGCACACCGTCTGGGCCGTGCTCTACGGCGCGGACGGCTGACCGGCGGCCGTGGGCGGCCCCGGGCACTCGAACGGACGGACTTCCGGGCAGGCGGGCGTCCAGCGGGCGCGGGGCCGGCACCGGACACCCAGGCTGAGAGGGGAGGAGTGCGAGGACGAGGGGAGGAACCACGCGGATGCACAGCGACAGGTCCGCCGACGACCGCCGTCTCGACGGCTACCTGACGGCGACCGCGCGCGGCAGCGAGGAGGCGTTCACCCTGCTGTACGACAGCCTGTCCGGCTCGGTGCGCGGTCTGGCCCTGCGCGTGGTGCGCGACGCCTCGCAGGCGGAGGAGGTGGCGCAGGAGGTCATGCTGGAGGTGTGGCGTACGGCGGCCCGTTTCCACCCCGAGCGCGCGTCGGCCAGGTCATGGGTGTTCGCCCTGGCGCACCACCGCGCGGTCGACCGGGTCCGCTCGGCGCAGGCCGCGTCCGACCGGGACCGCCGGGTGGCGCAGGCCGACAGCGAGCGTCCGTTCGACATGGTGGCCGAGCTGGTGCAGGACCGCGACGAGCGGCGCAGGCTGTACCGCTGCCTGGCGGCGCTGTGCGGGAACCTGCGGGTGCCGCTGGTGCTGGCCTACTACGAGGGCCTGACGTACGAGGAGGTCGCCCGCGCCCTGAGCAAGCCGACCGGGACCGTGAAGACGCGGATGCGCACCGGACTGCACCGGCTGCGGGAGTGCCTGGAGGCCGGCGGATGAACTCGGTGCCCGGCGACCACGACGCGGTCGGCGCCTATGTGCTCGACGCCCTGCCCCCGGACGAGCGCGCGGCCTTCGAGAACCACCTGGCGGCCTGCGCGGCCTGCCGGGAGGAGGCCGCGCGGCTCATGGAGGCGGTGGTCGGACTCGCCGAGGCCACCGCGCTGCCCCCGGACGACGCGGCGCGCGCCCGCGTGCTGGCCGGCATCCGGAACACCCGGCAGGAGACGCCGCCCGCACGGGCGGACCGCGCCCGCCGGCTGCTTCCCTGGGCGCTCGCCGCCTGTCTCGCGGTGGCCGTCGCCGGCGGCTCGGTCGCCTGGTGGCAGCACGAGGAGGCGCGGGACGCGCGGCGCACCGCCCAGGAGCAGGAGCGGCGCACCGCCTCGCTGGCCGACGTGGTCACGGCCCCGGACGCCACCGTGCGCACCGGTGAGCTGAGCAACGGTGCACGAGCTAGCGTCGTCGTGTCCCGGCAGCGGCAGAGGAGCGCGTTCGTCGCCGCCGGGCTGCCCGCCCTCGGCGGAGGGAGGGTGTACCAGCTCTGGTACGCCGACAACGGCGCCTTCCGCCCGGCCGGCCTGCTCTCCGGCACGGGCGGTCGCCAGGGCCGCGTACTCCTCGGCCCCCTCGGCCGGGCGACGGCCGTCGGCATCACGGCGGAGCCGGCGGGGGGTTCCAAGCAGCCGACGGCCGCGCCGCTGGCGGTGGTCCAGCTCTGAGCCGAGCGGGTCAGCTCTTCGGCATCAGGACGGTGTCGACGATGTAGACGTTGGCGTTGGCGGTCTTGACGTTGCCGCAGACGACCTTCGAGGAGTCGTTCACGGTGTAGGACTCGCCCATGCCGGAGGTCGTGACCTTCGACTTCTCCAGCGTGTCGAAGGAGCCGTTCTCCAGGTCCTTCGGCGCGAGCTTCTGGCCGACGACGTGGTAGGTCAGGATCTTCGTCAGCTGGGCCTTGTCGGCGAGGACCTTGTCCAGGGTGGCCTTCGGGATCTTGTTGAAGGCGTCGTTGGTGGGGGCGAACACCGTGATGTTCTGGGCGTTGTTGAGGGTGTCGACCAGGCCGGCCTTCTTCACGGCGGTGACCAGGGTGGACAGCGCCGGGTTGTTGGAGGCGGCGGTAGCGACCGGGTCCTTGGCCATGCCGTCGAAGGAACCCGCGCCGTTCTTCGGCACCGAGGTACAGGCCGGGCCGAACGGCTGGTCCATGGTGCTCATGCCCTCGCTGCTCGCCGGGGCCGGCGCGGACACCGACGCCGACGCCTTGGAGTCGGACTTCGCCGCGTCGCTGTCGCTGTCGCTGCCGGAGCAGGCGCTGAGCGCGAGGGGCAGCAGCACGGCGGCGGAGACGAGACCGGTGGTGCGGCGGATACGGGCGTTCATCTGGTTTTTCTCCTGTTGTTGAAGGACAGCGATGGGCTGCTGGATGGTGCGAGTTGGTCAGGGGGCGGAGGGCCGGGGCCGGCTCACTCCGGGGTGACGACGACGGAGTGCCAGCCGCTGGCACCGTCGGGGATGGTCCGCGCGCGCTTCTCCGTCTGCGTGCTTCCGGTGCGGTCGGTGGCGCGCACGGTGAGGGTGTGGGACCCCTTGGTGGCCTGCCAGGGGAAGGACCACTGACGCCAGGTGTCGCGGGTGTCCTCGGCGGCGAGCCGCGCCTCCTGCCAGGGACCGTCGTCCACCCGGATCTCGACCTTGTCGATGCCCCGGTGCTGGGCCCAGGCGACACCGGCGACCATCACGGTCCCGGTCTTCGGCCGGGCGAACGGCTTGGGCGTGTCGATCCGGGACTGGGTCTTGATCGGCGCCTTCCGCGCCCAGCCGCGCTTGACCCAGTACGGGTCGTAGGAGTCGAACGTGGTGAGTTCGATCTCCTTGATCCACTTGCAGGCGGAGACGTAGCCGTACAGGCCGGGGACGAGCATCCGGACGGGGAAGCCGTGCTCGAAGGGGAGCGGTTCGCCGTTCATGCCGACGGCGAGCATGGCGTCGCGGCCGTCCATGATGTCCTCGACCGGCGTGCCGATGGTCATGCCGTCGACCGAGCGGGCGACCAGCTGGTCGGCCGGTCCGCCGCGCGAGGGAGCCTTGACCCCGCATTCGGCGAGCAGGTCGGCCAGGCGTACGCCTATCCAGCGGGCGTTGCCCGCATAGGGGCCGCCGACCTCGTTCGACACGCAGGTCAGAGTGATGTTGCGCTCGATCAGCCGCCGGCGCAGCAGGTCGTCGAAGGTGAACGTGGCCGGCCGGCTCACGCCCTTGCCGTGGACGCGGAGTTGCCAGGCGGTGGCGTCCACCTTGGGCACCACCAGGGCGGTGTCGACGCGGTAGAAGCTCTGGTTGGGTGTGACGTAGGGGCTGACGCCGTCGACCCGCAGGGCCGCTCGCTGCGGTGTCGGCTGCGCGGGCGAGCCGGGGCTGGGCAGGACGAGCCGCTTGCGTGAGGCGACGGCATCCCCCGCCCGGGAGGCGCTCAGCGTCCGGCCCACTCCGCCCGCCACGGCGGACGCGGCGGACGCGGCGGTGGCCGCGACGACGAAGCCCCGGCGGTCCCAGGTGGCGGGCGCGGTGGACTCGGCACCGGTGACGGGTACGGGGGCGGTGAGGCGTCCGGCCAGGAAGTACAGCAGGAGCGCTCCGGCGACGGCCCCGGCCAGGGAGGGCAGCGTGTCCGTGAGACCCCGGGAATCGGGGCGGGTGAGGGCGGCCGCCGCGCCGATCACACCGAAGAGCAGGACCCCGGCGGCTCCGGCGACCCGGCGGCGTACGGCGAGAGCGCCGAGGGCCAGGGCGAGGAGTGCGAGGACGACGAGGATGCCGAGCTGGAGCACCAGCTTGTCGTTGGTGCCGAAGTTGCGGATCGCCCAGTCCTTGAGGGCCGCCGGGGTCTGGTCGATGGAGGCTCCGCCGACCACGACGACCGGGCCGGCCTGGGGCCGCACCCCCGCCGCCACCAGCTCGGCCACGGCCAGCGAGGAGAACCCGGCCAGCACACCGCTCAGCGCGCCCAGCGCCGTACGCGCCGGACCTGGTGCTGTCCTTGGGTCCCTCTGTTCCTCGCTCACGGGGGGAATCCGGTCCCGGGAGGGGCCCGGATTGGTGCGTTCCTCAGATCGGGTGAAGACGCATCTCACACCAATCCGGGGGGCGTTCGGTGACGGATACAGGGTCGATATTCGTTCACCAGGAGGTCGTGCCGGCGTGGCCGCCGACCTCCATCGGCCGGTGGGTCCCCGCCGAGTCGAGCTTGACCGCGACCGCGAAGGAGGGGGGCGTGCGCGGAGACGGGGTCGGTGGCGGTGTGAGGGGCGTAGCGTCCCGGCCATGACATCGACGCATCGGCCCGCCGCCCGGGTCGTCTGCCTGGACGCCGCCCACCGCGTGCTTCTGCTGCGCTGGCGCGACCCGTTCGACGGGGCTTGGGTCTGGGAGCCGCCCGGTGGTGGCATCGAGCCTGGCGAGACACCGCTGACGGCGGCACGGCGCGAGCTGGTCGAGGAGACCGGACTCGACCCGGCTGCCGTCCTGGACCGCTCGGTGCTCGTCGACCGTGATGTGCGGTGGAACGGCAAGCGGTACGTCGGCACGGAGCACTTCTTCATCGCCCGATTCGCCGTCGAGCAGCCACCGTTGGCGCGAACCGGCCTGCTCCCCTACGAGCTGGCCGCCCTGGATACGCACGCCTGGTTCGCGTGGCAGGAGCTGGACTCGTTGCCGGACCCGGTCGAACCGCCGCGACTGCTGTCGGTACTGGGAACCTTGGTGCCGGACGGCCCGTGGTGCGACCGGGATCGCCCTTGAGGTGCCGCGAGGACGGGGCTACGGGTCCTCGTGGAGCCGCTGTTCGGCCCAGATCGTCTTGTCCTGGTGGCTGTGCCGGACGCCCCAGCGGGTGCTGAGGCTCATGACGATGTAGAGGCCGCGGCCGCCCTCGTCGCTGTCGCAGGCGTGGCGCAGATGGGGGCTGGTGCTGTTGGCGTCGGTGACCTCGGTCAGGAGCCGCCCGCTGTCGTGGATGAGGCGCAGCCGGACGGGGCCGGTGCCGTAGCGGATGGCGTTGGTGACGAGTTCACTGACGATGAGCCCCGTGGTGTACGCCGCCTCCCCGAGATGCCACGCGGCAAGCTGCCGGCCGACGAGCCTGCGGGCCATGTGCACGACGGACGGCTCGGCAGGCAGCGTCCAGTCCGCGACGTTCTCCTCCGGCAGGGTGCGGGTGCGGGCGAGCAGCAGGACCGCGTCGTCGTCGCGGGAGGGCGCCATGCGGTAGACGGCGTCGTCGCACAGCTCCCGCAGCGGCCGCGCGGGAGAGGCGAGGGTCTGTTCGAGCCTGCGCCGGGCGACGGCCGGGTCATGGCCCCGGGCGCCGAGAAGGCCGTTGGAGTAGAGGGCGAGCAGGCACCCGGCGGGCAGATCGATCACAGCCGGGGTGAAGACCCGGCCGCCCCCGGCACCCAGCGGCGGCCCCAGAGGGACGTCCACGGTGACGGGCGAGCCCGCCGGGTCGATGATCACCGGCGCCGGATGTCCCGCCCGCACCATCGCGCAGCGGCGCGAGACCGGGTTGTAGACGGTGACCGCGCAGGTCGCCACATGGGTGGCCGGGGCGTCCACGAGCTGGGCGGCGACCTCGTCCAGATGGGTCAGCAGCTCGTCCGTCTCCAGGTCCTGCAGGGCGAGTGTGCGCAGGGCGATACGCAGCTGGCCCATCGTGGCCGCCGCTTCGATGCCGTGTCCGGCAACATCGCCGACGACGAGGGCGACGCGGGCCCCGGAGAGGGGGATGACGTCGTACCAGTCGCCGCCCGCGCTCTCGGGCAGGTACATGTGGGCGGTCTCCACCGCCGAGAGGCGCGGGGTGGTGCTGGGCTGGAGTTTGCGCTGCAAGGTCGAGGCCACGGCGTGCTCACGGCGGTAGCTGCGCGCGTTGTCCAGGTGCGCGGCGGCGGTGGCGGCCGCCTGCCGGGCCACGTCGAGGTCGGCCTCCTCGAAGGGGTCCGTCCGGTGCCGGTACAGGGTGAGCAGGCCGAGCACGGTGTCCCGCACCCTGAGCGGTGCGACGATCATGGAGTGCATGTTCGCGTCGAGCAGCGGCGCGGACATGTCCGGGGCAGTGACCAGCCACGGCGCGTCCGGCGTCACCGGGACGATACGGGCCTCGGTGTCGTTGAGGGCCTGCGTGTACGGCGTGGGGAAGGGGAAGGGACGGCTGTCCCCCTCCTTCCTCGCGGTCGCGATGTGGGCGGGGGCGAAGGAGATCCGGCGCAGCGGCACCCCCGACGACAGGGGGCCGGAAGCGGGCCCGTCGTCCAGCAGGTCGACGCCCGCGGCGTCGGCGAAGGCGGGCACCAGGGCCCGTGTCAGCTCGTCACTCGTGGTCCGCGCGTCCAGCGTGGTACCGACGGTGCGGTGCACCGTGCTGAGCACGGCGAGCCGGTCCGCCGCGGCCTGCCGCTCGGTCACGTCCTCGATCACGCCGACCAGTCCGGGGGCGCCCTCGTGCGAGTCGGGCAGCGGGAAGAACGACACCTCGACCGTGAACGTCCGGCGCGGGCCCGACGGCGACACTCCACGGACCAGACGCCGCCGCAACGGGGCGCCGCCGGCGAGTGCCTCGTCCATCAGGGCCCGCAGCTCACCCGGTTCGAAACCGGTCGCGAAGTCCTCGGCGTCATGCCCGAGGACGTCCTCGGCCGCCAGGTGCCGTACCCCTCGTCCGGACGGGTTGTAGCGCGTGACCTTCCGCTCGGAGTCGAAGACGAACAGCCCTTGCGGAGAGTCACCGAACAGCGCGTTCAGCACCTCGGCATCGTCGACGGGACCGCCTGCCACCACAAGCTCCCTTCGCGGACGTTTCCCCTCACCTTCTCGCATCGGCGGGTGGCAGCAACTCGGCTGTGCCGGGCGCGGGCCGCGTCGACCGGCTCCGGGCGGCACGGGCGCGAGAGGGCGACGGCGCGGTGGTGAGGTCGAAGGGAGGTGCGACGCGGGTCGGCTCCGCCGCCCCCTGACGCGCGTCGCCCAGCCATCCCGGCGCGAGGACTCGCTCGGCGCCGCCCCCGACCGCCGGCGCGCCCCCGCGGGCGGACGGGACACCCCACCGGAGTGGGATGCTGGAAAGGGACCGAGCCGTCACTCCTCGCCCACCGCATCACCCCCGTAACGCTGGAGCCGCCGTGTCACCGTCCTCGTCGCCCGCCTCCGGCGACCCCGACGCCCTCTTCGGGCTGACCGAGCTGCTGGGAACCGAGGACCGCACCAAGGACCCGGAGCCGAGCGGCACACCGGAGCCGGCGTCCCGGCTGCTCGACGTGCGGGAGATCTACGCCGAGCCCGCCGCCGCGCTCTCCCCGCGCGGCCGACAGGTCATCGCCCGCTTCCCCGGGGCGCGCGTGCTGGAGGTCGGCTCGCACTGGAACATCCCCCACCTGCACGGCAACGAGGGCAACGCCGACCGGTGGGTGCGGGTCAAGCGGCAGACGCTGGTCCTCGGAGTGCGCAAGTCGCTGACCGTCCGGCCCAACGGGCGCTCCGCGGACTGGATCGCGCCCGGCGCGTCCAACGGCTGCGCCATGTCCTGCGCGTACTGCTACGTGCCCCGCCGCAAGGGGTACGCCAACCCGATCACCGTCTTCACCAACATCGGGGACGTCATCGGCGCCCTGGACCGGCACATCACCGCTCTCGGCCCGAAGCAGGAGCCCACGCAGTGCGACGAGGAGCGCTGGGTGTACGACACCGGCGAGAACGGGGACTGCTCGGTGGACGCGCTGATCTGCGACAACACCGCCGATCTCGTCGCGGCCTTCCGGCGGTGGCCCACCGCGATGGCCTCCTTCGCGACCAAGTACGTCAACCGCGACCTGCTCGGTCTCGACCCGCGCGGCTCGACCCGCATCCGCTTCTCGCTGATGCCGCCCGGCGACTCCCGGCTGCTTGACGTGCGGACCAGCCCGGTGGCGGAACGGATCGCCGCCGCCGGCGACTTCCTGGACGCGGGCTATGAGGTGCACTTCAACCTCTCCCCCGTCGTACTGCGTCCCGGCTGGGAGAACGACTGGGCGGAGCTGCTGCGCCACCTGGACGACGTACTGCCGGAGCGGGTGAAGGCGCAGGCCGCGGCCGAGGTGATCATGCTGACGCACAACCGGCAGCTGCACGACGTGAACCTGCGCTGGCACCCGCGCGCCGAGGACGTGCTCTGGCGGCCGGAGATCCAGCAGGCCAAGCGCTCGGAGAACGGCGCGCTGAACGTGCGCTACCGCAACGACGTCAAGCGCGAGGGCGTACAGCGGCTGACGGAACTGGTCGCCGCACACGCGCCCTGGCTGCGGGTGCGGTACGCGTTCTGAGCCCCTTCTCTCCGGACCCGTGTCACTCCTGATGCGAGTAGCGCTGTTCCTGCCAGGGGTCGCCGATGTTGTGGTAGCCGCGTTGCTCCCAGAAACCGCGGCGGTCCTCGGTGAGGTACTCGACGGCGCGGAGCCATTTGGGGCTCTTGTAGCCGTAGAGGTGGGGGACGACCAGGCGGAGCGGGAACCCGTGTTCGGCGGTGAGGGGTTCGCCGTTGTGGTGCGTGGCCAGGATGGTGCCGGGGGAGTCGAAGTCGGCGAGCCGCAGGTTGGCGGTGTAGCCGTATTCCGCCCAGCCCATCACATGGGTGACGCCCGGGGCCGGCGGGACCAGGTCGAGGAGGGCTCGGGCGGGGATGCCGTACCACTCGTGGCCGGTGGAGGTGGTGCCCGTGGCGCAGTGCAGGTCGGCGACGACCGTCGTGTGCGGGAGTGCCGTCAGCTCGTCGAACAGCCATATTCGTTCGGCGCCGTCCGCGGTGGCGCCGGTCACCCGGAGATTCCACCGCGCGGGGCGGAAGCGGGGCACGGTGCCGTAGTGCGAGACGGGCCAGCCGTTGACGCGGCGCTGGCCGGGCGGGAGGCGCTCGGGCAGGTCGGCGCCGGTCCGGGTGCCGCCCTGTCGGTTCACGGTCACGTGGGAGCCCCTCTCACCGGTCCACTGTGCGGATGTCACCCATAGCAGCGTATGGGTCCTCACCCGAACGGGCACAGGCCGGGGCCGGTACTCGCCGGCGAGGAGACGCGGTTCCGCCAGGTGGTCCGGATCGCGCCGGGGCGTGCTCCGGCCTCGCACCCGCCCCGGGACGTCCTGAGCCGTCGGCCGGCCGCGAGAGCCCCGGACGACTCACCACCCCGTCAGCAGAAGGTGGTTCAGCAGGAGGGCCAGGGTCACCTGGGCCGCCAGCCACGCTCGGGGGCCTGGCAGGAGGGCGCAGGCGGGCAGCAGCCATACCGCGAAGGGCAGCCAGATGCGTTCCGTCTCGGCCTTGCTCATGCCGGAGAGGTCCGCGATCAGCAGAGCGGCCAGGGCGGCCCCGACGAGCAGGGCGAGGTGGGTGGTGGGACGGTAGTCCCGGTGGGTGAGGGAGTTGGCGGTGCGGGGAAGGGCCGCCGCCGTCGCCGGGCCGGTGATGACCGCCGTGCAGGCGAGGTTGGCCCAGATCCAGTAACCGTAGGGGCGGATGCCGCCGACACCCTGGTAGTAGCGGGTCACCAGCAGGTGGTACGCGGTCCACCAGTTGAAGCCGAGCAGGCCGAACACCACCGGGACGACGGCCAGTCCGGCGAGGAAGGGCAGCACGAGCACGGGGCGGGCCCTCAGGTCCGCGCGGGCGAGGACGAGGACCGCGAGGCCGATCACGGCGATCAGGGCGAGGCCGTAGGAGAGGTAGCAGGTCAGGCCGGACAGCAGGCCGCAGGCGCCCGCCCGGGGCAGGGAGCGCCGGGTGAGCGCGAGCGCGAGACAGGCCAGCGCCCAGGCGGCCACCGCCGCGAAGTACGCGTCGGCCGACGCGCCCAGCCAGACAGCGGCCGGCGCGAGGACCAGGAAGGGTGCCGACCGCCGGGCGAGCCGCTCGTCCGCCAGTGCCCGCAGCGCGATCAGGACCGCTGCGGAGGCGGACGCGCCGAGCACCACGCACCACATCCCGGCCCAGCCGCCACCGCCCAGCCCGATCCGGTCCAGCAGGACGAAGGTGAGGGTCGCGGCGGGCGGGTGGCCGGCCACGTGGGCGGGCCAACTGCCGGGAACGCCCGCGAGGATGTGGTCGTCGAAGCCGCGCAGGGTGGCCGGGATGTCGTGGAACCGGCCGATGACCCGAAGGTATTCGTTCGTAGCGGTGAGCCGGGTGGCGATGCCGTCGTGCCAGCCGTCGATCAGGGCGAGGGAGACGATCCAGGCCGTCGACGCCGCCCAGGTCACCCAGGGCAGCGCGCGCCAGGGCAGCCGGGCGGCGAGCGCGGGCCCGTACGCCGCTCCGGCGGCCGCGAGGACCAGCGCGGCCGGGGTGCCGGGGCCGACGTGGGGGTCCCACTCGGCGAAGAGCGGGGGCCAGCGCACGAACAGCGTGTGGTGGACGTCCTGGATGTGACGGCCGACCAGGACGGCGGCGGTCGCCAGCAGGACGGCTGTGGCGGCGGCGTACAGGTCACGGCGCGAGGGGTGGGGCCGGTGGTGGATCACACCGGCACGCTAGGCCGCAGGGGCGGCTCCGGTGCGCCTTCCGGGCCGGACGTCAGCGTTTCGTCATGGGTCGCGCCCCCGTTCCGGGGTGTGTCCGGGCCTACGGTCGGGGCATGCGCGACGATCCCCGGCTTCCCACCTCTGCCCGCTTCTGGCGCAGCCCCGTGCGCGGCACCTGGTTCACCGCGGTGCTCGGCCTGGTACTGCTGGGCGGCATCAGCGTGCTGTTCGTGACCGGCCTGGTGTCCTATGCCGCCTACAACCCGGACCTGTCGCCGGTGAACGACACGACGCCGGACAAGGGCCTGCTCGGCTTCTACCTGTTCGACTGGCCCGCCGGGCCGTCCTGGCTGTACCGGCTGAACCAGGGCGTCCACGTCACCCTGGGGGTCGTGCTGGTGCCGGTGCTGCTGGCCAAGCTGTGGTCGGTGGTGCCGAAGCTGTTCACGCTCCCGCCGGCCCGTTCGGCGGCGCACGCGCTGGAGCGGGTCTCGCTGCTGCTCCTGGTCGGCGGTGCCCTGTTCCAGTTCGTCACCGGACTGCTCAACGTCCAGCTGGAGTACGTGTTCCCCGGCTCGTTCTACCCCCTGCACTTCTACGGCGCCTGGGTGTTCATCGGCGCGTTCGTCGTGCACGCGGTACTGAGGACACCGATGGCCGTGCGGGCCGTACGCGCGTGGCGGCGGGACGAGGCCGGGCTGAAGGCACCGGAACCCGCGCCGCCCACCGTCTCCCGGCGCGGTGCGCTGTGGCTGGTCGGCGGGGGTTCGCTGCTGCTGTTCGTCACGACCGTAGGGCAGAGTCTCGGCGGCCCGTTGCGGCGTACCGCGCTGCTCGCCCCGCACGGCGGCTCCGATCCCGGTGGCGGCCCGAACGGCTTCCAGATCAACAAGACGGCCCGCTACGCCGGTATCACCGACGCCGACACGCGTCCGGACGCCTACCGGCTGGTCGTCTCCGGACCGGCCGGCACGGCACGGCTCAGCCTCGCCGACCTGCTCCGCCTGCCGCAGCACAGCGCGTCGCTGCCGATCGCGTGCGTGGAGGGCTGGTCCACGGCGGACCAGTGGTGGCGGGGGGTGCGACTGCGCGACCTCGCCGCGCTCGCCGGGTACGACGGTGATCCGCCCGACGTGCTCGTGGAGTCGCTCCAGCGGCACGGTGCCTTCCGGCGGGCGGCGCTGCGGGCCAACCAGGTGTCCGACCCCCGTTCCCTGCTCGCCCTGGCCGTCAACGGCGAGGCGCTGTCCCTCGACCACGGCTATCCGGCGCGGATCATCGTGCCCGCCGCTCCCGGCGTCCACAACACCAAGTGGGTGGGCCGGCTGACCTTCGGAGACCTGTGATGCGCCTGCCGCGGTTCCGCACCGTCATCGGCAGTCCAGTGCGACTCCTGTTGCTGGTCTGCTCGTTCGCGCTCGTCGCCTATGCCGGTGTACGCCTGCTGAAGGACGACTGGCTCGCGGTGGCCCTCTGGTTCGTGGGGGCGGCGCTGCTGCACGACCTGGTGCTGCTGCCGCTGTACTCCGCGCTCGACCGCGCGCTGCGGGCCGGGACCGCCGCGCGGTGGACGCTGTACGTACGCGTGCCCGCCGTGCTGTCCGGGCTGACGCTGCTGGTGTGGTGCCCGCTGGTCCTCGGCCTGTCGGCCGACCGCTACCGGTCCGCCACCGGGCTCGACCCGGACGTGTTCCTGCTCCGCTGGCTGCTCATCACGGCCGTCCTCTTCGGCGGCTCCGCCCTGCTGCTCGTCCTGCGGCTGCGCAGAGCCACGAAGCACCGCTCGCCGTCCGTCCACTGAACGGTCTCCGGCCAGCCCCCGCGCCGCGCGAGTTCCAGCAGCGCGGGGGTGCCGATGCGGGCCCAGGGGAACGGCTCGCCCACCGCTCCCCGGCCGTGCGTCACGTCCACCACGCGCACGCGGGCCCGCTCGTCCACGTCTCCGGGCACCGTCTCGACGATCAACAGGCCGTCGGGGCACAGGAGTTCACGCATCCGGTGCAGCAGGGCGGCCACGTCGCCGCCGATGCCCACATTGCCGTCCATGAGCAGCACCGTGCCCCAGCCGCCCTCACCGGGCAGCGGGTCGAACACCGAGCGGTGCAGCGCCCGCCCGCCGAGCGTGTGGGTACGGGCCACCGCGGCCTCGCTCACATCCACGCCGAGTGCGCTGCGGCCGCGTGCGGCGAGTTCCGCGACCATCCGGCCGGGCCCGCAGCCCACGTCGAGCACGGCCCCCTCGCAGCGGTCCAGCACCGCCCGGTCCACGGCGTCGGCGGCCGCGCACCAGCGCTCCACGTCCAGCGGCAGCAGCCAGCCGTCGCCCCGGCGCAGGAACAGCGGTCCCCGGCCGGCGCGCAGTGCGGTGGCGTACGGGTCGGAGGCGGCCCAGGCGGGCGGTGCGGTGACGGTGGTCATGACGCTCCCGGGCAGGTGAAGGCAGCCAGCCGTGCGGCGAAGGCGGTGTGGGGGGCGAGGGCGGCGACGGCACGGGCGTCGGCCGCGGTGTCGACGTCCCGCAGCCGGGGCAGGTCCCGTACCCGCAGCCCGGCGGCGGCCAGCCGCTCGCGCTGCACGTCTCCCGTCTCGGGCACGGACATCGGTACGCCGCGCAGCAGCGCGGGCTCGGGACGGGCGAGGCCGAGCGCCCAGAAGCCGCCGTCCTCGGCCGGGCCGAAGCGGGCGTCGCAGTCCGAGAAGTCCATGTCCAGCAGGTCGGGGGTGATCTGCGGGGTGTCCATGCCGACGAGCAGGGCGGGCCCGGTACAGCGGGCGAAGGCTTCCGCGAGCCGTTCGTCGAGCCCGCCCGCGCGCTGCGGTACGACCTCGAACCCGTCCGGCAGCCAGGGCCCCGGCCGCCCGTCCAGCACCAGTACCCGGCGCCTCGCGGGGGCGGCGGCCACCGCGCGCAGCGTGTCCGTGAGCGCCGCCTCGGCGAGGCGGGCGGCCTGGTGGGGGGAGAACGGCGGGGTGAGCCGGGTCTTGACCCTGCCCGGCCGGGGTTCCTTGGCGATGACGAGGAGCGTGGTCATGGGCGTTCCGCCGGGGGTGTCTCGCGCAGGACGCGGCTCATGTCCCGTACCGCGTGCCAGGTGCCGCGCCAGGTGCCGGTCACCTTTGAGGCGCCGGAGCGGGGCAGGTACGGCACGTCGTGCTCGGTCACCCGCCAGCCCGCGTCGGCGGCGCGGACCACCATCTCCAGGGGGTAGCCGCTGCGCCGGTCGGTGAGGCCGAGGGTGAGCAGCGGCTCGCGGCGGGCGGCGCGCAGCGGACCGAGGTCGCGCAGGGCGAGGCCGGTACGGCGGCGCAACAGCAGGGAGAGCGCGAGGTTGCCCGCGCGGGCGTGCGCCGGCCAGCTCCCGCGCCCCCGCGGCCGGCGCCGCCCGAGCACCAGGTCGGCCCCGCCGGCGCGCACCTCCTCGACGAAGGGCACGAGCAGGCGCGGATCGAGGGAGGCGTCGCAGTCGCAGAAGCAGACCACGTCGGCGGTGGCCGCGAGCAGCCCGGCGTGGCAGGCGGCGCCGAAGCCGCGCCGTTCCTCGCGTACGACGGTCGCGCCGAGGGCTCGGGCGACCTCGGCGGAGCCGTCGGTGGAGCCGTTGTCCACGACGAGCGCGCGCCAGCCGGCCGGGACACGGGCCAGCACCCAGGGCAGCGCCCCGGCCTCGTCCAGACAGGGCAGCACGATGTCCACGCCGGGACCGGCAGGGCGGGCGGGAGGGGGTGAGGTGGTCACTCCTGCACCCTACGAACCCGGATCACCACGAAGCGGACTTCCGCTCCTTACGAAACGCGGACGTCGGGGCCGTGCGGCCGTCCTGGTCCGGCCGTGGTGCCAGGCTGGAGGGCATGCAGCAGCCGTACACAGCCCCGCCTCCCGACACCGCCGGCCGGGTTCTGGTGGTGGACGACGATCCGACCGTCGCGGAGGTCGTCGCCGGGTACCTGGCCCGCGCCGGGCATCTGGTCGACCGTGCCGCCGACGGCCCCGCCGCCCTCGCCTCCGCCGCCGGGCGGTGGCCCGACCTGGTGGTGCTCGACCTGATGCTGCCCGGCATGGACGGCCTGGAGGTGTGCGCGCGGCTGCGCGAGCGCGGCCCGGTGCCGGTCATCATGCTCACCGCGCGCGGCGACGAGGACGACCGGGTGCTCGGCCTGGAGGTCGGCGCGGACGACTATGTGACGAAGCCGTTCAGCCCGCGCGAGCTGGTGCTGCGCGTGGAGTCGGTACTGCGCCGGTCGCGGCCCGCCGACCGGGCTCCGTCCGACCCCGTACCCCTCACCGCGGCCGGTCTCGCCATCCATCCAGGCGCCCGCCGCGCCACCAAGAACGGCACCGAACTAGCCCTGACGCTGCGGGAGTTCGATCTGCTGGCGTTTCTCCTGCGGCATCCGGGGCGCGCGTTCGGCCGGGAGGAGCTGATGCGGGAGGTGTGGGGCTGGGACTTCGGTGACCTGTCCACCGTGACGGTCCACGTCCGCAGGCTGCGCGGCAAGATCGAGGACGATCCGGCTCGGCCCCGGCTGATCCGCACCGTCTGGGGCGTCGGCTACCGCTTCGAACCGGAAGCGCCCGCCGAACCGTTCCCGTCCGCGGAGCAGATCCTGTCCGCCGGGCCGGAGGAGGACTGACGTGCGGGACACCCTCCTCATCGCGCTCTACGCCTTCCTCGGCGCCGCCTCCTCCGGTCTGCTCGGCGCCGCCGTGCTGCGGCTGCTGCGGCGCCGGTCGCTGACCGCCTCGCTGGCCGTGGTGTCGGGCGTCGGCGTGTTCGCCATGCTGGCGGGCACCATGGCGGTGGCCTGGGCGATGTTCCTGTCCCCGCACGACCTGCGGGTGGTCACCATGGTCGTCGCCATGGCTGCGGTCGTCTCGCTCGCGAGCGCGCTCCTGCTCGGCCGCCGGGTGGTCGCCCGCAGCCGTGAACTGGCCTACGCGGCGCGGAACTTCGGTGACGGTGACGCCTTCGCCGCGCCCGCCGCCCCGGCCACCGCCGAACTCGACGCCCTGAGCCGGGAACTGGCCGCGACCAGCGCCCGGCTGGCGGCCTCCCGTGACCGGGAGCGGGCTCTGGAGGCATCCCGGCGTGAACTCGTCGCCTGGATCTCGCACGATCTGCGCACCCCGCTGGCCGGTCTGCGCGCCATGTCGGAGGCGCTGGAGGACGGGGTGGCCGCCGACCCCGCCCGCTATCTCCGGCAGATCCGGACCGAGGTGGAGCGGCTCAACGGCATGGTCGGCGACCTGTTCGAGCTGTCCCGCATCCACGCCGGGACGCTCCCGCTGAGCCCGACCCGGATGTCCCTGTACGACCTGGTGGGCGACGCCCTCGCCGGGGTGGGCCCGCTCGCCCGCGAGCACGGGGTGCGGCTGGTGGGCGACGGGGTGCGGCCGGTACCGGTCGAGGTGGACGGCCGGGAGATGAGCCGGGTCATCGCCAACCTGCTGGTCAACGCCATCCGGCGGACCCCGGCCGACGGTACGGTCGCCGTCGCGGCCCGGCGTGGTCCGGAGGGGGTGGTGCTGTCGGTGACGGACGGCTGCGGGGGCATCCCCGAGGAGGATCTGCCCCGTGTCTTCGACACCGGCTGGCGCGGCACGGACGCGCGTACGCCCCCGGCGGGCGCCGGGCTCGGGCTGGCGATCGTGCGGGGGATCGTGGAGGCACATCAGGGGCGGGCGAGCGTCCGGAACATTCCCGGCGGCTGCCGCTTCGAGGTGACGCTGCCCGCGCCGGCCTCCTGAACTCAGCCGGCCGCGGCGAACTCCGCCATCCCCCCGGCGAAGGTGACCCTCGGCGCCCAGTCCAGCTCGGCGCGCAGCCGGGCGGAGTCGGCGGTGATGTGCCGGACGTCGCCGAGCCGGTACTCGCCGGTGACCACCGGTTCCGGTCCGCCGTGCGCGACGGCCAGCGCGTGCGCCAGTTCGCCGACCGTACGGGGCTCACCGCTGCCGGTGTTGTACGCGGTGAGCGCGCCGGGCCGGTCGGGAGCCAGGAGCGCGGCCAGGTTGGCGGCGGCCACGTCCCGTACGTGTACGAAGTCGCGTCGCTGGGCGCCGTCTTCGAACACCCTGGGCGCCTCGCCCCGTTCGAGTGCCGAGCGGAAGAAGGCGGCGACTCCGGCGTACGGGGTGTCGCGGGGCATGCGGGGGCCGTAGACGTTGTGGTAGCGCAGCGAGAGGGCCGTGCCGCCGGTGGTGCGGGCCCACGCGGCGGCCAGGTGTTCCTGGGCCAGCTTGGTGGCGGCGTACACGTTGCGCGGGTCGGCCGGGGTGTCCTCGCCGACGAGGCCGGGGGCGAGCGCGGTGCCGCAGTCGGGGCAGGGCGGCTCGAAGCTGCCCGCCCTCAGGTCGGCCTCGGCGCGCGGGCCGGGGCGCACCACGCCGTGGGCCGGGCAGGCGTAGCGGCCCTCGCCGTACACCACCATCGACCCGGCGAGCACCAGCCGGGGCACCTCCGCGCCCGCCATCGCGGCCAGCAGGACGGCGGTGCCGAGGTCGTTGCGGGAGACGTACTCGGCCGCGTCGGCGACACCGTTCCCGAGGCCCACCATGGCCGCCTGGTGGCAGACGGCGTCCACCCCGGCCAGGGCACGGGCGACCGCCTCGGGGTCGCGGACGTCGGCGGCGGGGTCGTCCCGGACGTCGTACACCGCTGCCTCGTGCCCGTCCGCCCGCAGGGCGTCCACGACATGCGACCCGATGAACCCGGCACCGCCGGTGACCAATACACGCATGGCCCCAAGCTAGGCCCCCCGCGAGCCACGGCCACGGCGCGGCGGCCACACGTCACCACTCGGTAAGGACCGCCGACGGCGCGGTACGAAGAAAGCGCGGCCCGCGCGGGTCCGTCACTGTGCAGGGCGCGGGGGCACAGGGCTGAACCCCGTGCTGCGCCACCCGTCTGCATCGCTTCACCCGTGCGGACCAATCCGCCCCGGCGTTCCGTTAGCTCCCCCCGGGCCGGGGCACAGCGGGAGCATGGGTAACTACGACAACTCGATCACCGTGGCCGTCCCGGCGGACCGCCTCTTCGACTATCTCTCGGACGTGGAGAACCTCCCGTCCTACCTCCCCCGGCTGACCTCGGTCGAGCCGGAGGGCGGCGACCGGGTCACCGTCACCGCGCACATCGACCCGCCCGGGAAGCCCGAGCAGGACGTCACCAGCGAGGCGTGGGTCCATGTGCTGGAGGCGGGCAAGAGCCTGGAGTGGGGCGCGCCCGGCCCCGACGACTACCACGGCCGGCTGCACGTGGCCGCGGGCGACGCGGCGGGCAGCTCGCGGCTGACCGTCGAGCTGCACACCGACAACGTCGAGGGCGAGCACGTCAGCCGCGGCCTGGAGGAGGCCCTGCACGGCATCAAGCGCGCCGCCGAGCAGGCCGACCACTAGCGCGCGGCCCGCTCGCCTCCCTTCCCCGGCGCGGGCAGGAAGCCCGTGCGCTGGAACCAGGTGAGGTACCGGTCGAGAACCTCGTCGGTCAGCGCCGGCTGGTGGACGCCGAGGACGCCCGCCGCCTTGGCCGTCTGGTGGGAGTCGAAGCGGCGCCGGTCAGCCACCTCGTGCCGGGTCTGCGGCTCGTCACCGAGGAAGAGCTGTGCCGCGTTGTCCGGGTCGGCGGCGACGCGCGCCTGCCATTCCTCTACGGGTACGGTGCTCAGCTCGTGGCCGAGCCGGGCGGCCGCCGCGAAGACGCGGCCGAGGTCCGGGGCGTCGGGGTTGGTGAAGTGGTAGACCTCGCCGCCCGTCTGCACCGGCCCGGCGAGCGCCACGACCGCCCTGCTGACGTGGTCCACCGGCACCCAGTCGGTGGAGCCGTACGGCAGGTCGGGCACCGCCCCGGCCTGGAGGCAGCCCTTGATGAGCTGCCACAGCAGGTCCCGGTCCTGGCAGGCACCGGTGGCGGTGTCACCGCTGATCCGGCCGGGCCGGTGCACGGTGACCGGCAGACCGCGTTCACGGGCGAGCCCGACGAGGCCCTCCGCGACCCACTTGCTGCGGGCGTAGCCGTCGGGCAGCGCGGCCGGCGGGCCGGTCGGGGTGGCCTCCGTGATGGTGACGGGGTCGGGACCGGTGGCCGGGGCGAACACGCTGGTGGTCGAGATGTAGTGCATCCCCGGTGACGCCGAGTCGGCCAGCAGCCGCAGCAGTTCCTCGGTGCCCGCGACGTTGGGGGCGCGCAGATCCCCGTACCCGGCGGCGAAGTTGACGCGGGCGCCGTTGTGCAGGACGGGGCCGAGCCGGCGGACCAGCGCGGTGCGGTCCTTCGGGGTCAGCCCCAGGGCGGGGGCGGCGAGGTCGCCAGGCACCGCGTTGATCAGGCTCTCGTAGCGGGGCTGCCAGAGCCCGTAGTGCTCCAGGTTGGCGCGCAGCCGCTCGGCGGCCCGGCGGGGGTCCTCGGCGCGGACCAGGCAGTCGACCGGGCCGTCCGTGCTCTCGACGAGGTCCCGCAGGAGGAACGCGCCCAGAAACCCGGAGGCACCGGTGAGCAGCGGGCGCGCGCCGGGGCGGGAGCTCCTGCGGGCGGTGGCGGTGATGTCCGGGGCGAGGCGCACCTCGGCGGTGAGGTCGGGCCCGCCGCCGAAACCCTGCTCGCCGGGCGTCCGGTCCAGCAGGCGGGCGACGCCCTCCACGCTCGGCGCGGCGAAGAGGTCCCGCAGGGAGAGGCGCCGGCCGCAGCGTTCCTCGATCCGCCGGGCGAGGGTGACGGCGAGCAGGGAGTGACCGCCGAGGGCGAAGAAGTCGTCCCTGACGCCGACCTGGGGCACACCGAGGGTCTCCGCGAACGCCGTGCACAGTTCGCGTTCGAGGTCGGTGCGCGGGGCGGTGCCGGTGCCGGGTGCCGTCCGCTCGGGTGCGGGCAGGGCCTGCCGGTCGGTCTTGCCGTTGGGGGTGAGGGGCAGGGCGTCGAGCGTGACGTAGGCGGCTGGGACCATGTGGTCCGGCAGGGTCTCGGCGAGGCGGGCCCGCACCTCGGCCGCGTCCGGCGCCCGCTGTCCTTCCTCGGTGACGGTGTAGGCGACCAGGCGCCGGTCGCCGGGCCGGTCCTCGCGGACCGTCGCGCAGGCCGACGCGATGCCGGGCAGCGCGCTCAGGGCGGCCTCGATCTCGCCCAGCTCGATACGGAAGCCGCGCAGTTTGACCTGGTCGTCGACGCGGGATACGTAGACGAGTTCGCCGTCGCTGCTCCAGCGGGCCAGGTCGCCGGTGCGGTACATCCGGCCGCCCGCCCGGTCGAAGGGGTCGGCGACGAACCGGGTCGCGGTCAGCGCGGCGCGCTCGTGGTAGCCACGGGCCAGGCTCACCCCGGAGACGTACAGCTCGCCGGTCACACCGGGCGGTACGGGGGCCAGCCGGTCGTCAAGGACGTGCACACGGGTGCCGTCGACGGGGACGCCGATGGGCACGGTGCGGTCGGGGGCGAGGGGCCCGTCGGCGTGCTGGAAGGCGCTCATGGTGGCGCAGACGGTGGTCTCGGTGGGGCCGTAGGCGTTGACGAGATGCCGGTCGCGCGCCCAGGTGTGCACCAGGTGCGGCGGGCACGTCTCTCCGGCGAGGGTGAGGGTGGTGCCCTCGGGCAGCGAGCCGGGCGGCATCACGGCGAGCGCGGCGGGCGGCAGGGTGAGGTGGGTGGCGCCGCGTTCCCGGACGGTGCCGGCGAGGGCGGGGCCGGGCAGCAGGGCGTCGCGTTCGTCGATCTCCAGGCAGGCCCCGGTGAGCAGGCCCATGCACAGCTCCCAGAACGCGGCGTCGAAGCTGACGGACGCCAGGTGCAGCACCCGGTCGCCGGGCCCGACCCGCAGCCGCTCGGCGTGCGTCCGGGCCAGCGCGCCGACGCCCCGGTGGGTGACCACGACACCCTTGGGCAGGCCGGTGGAGCCGGAGGTGTAGATGACGTACGCCGGGTGCGCCGGGTCCAGGTCACCGGCGGAAGGGACGGGCGCCGTGCCGGCGGCGAGGTCGTCGGCGTGGACGTACGGCACCGGCAGTTCGGGCAGCCGCTCGCGCACCTCGGGGGTGGTCAGCAGCAGGCGCGGGCGGGAGTCCTCGACCATGTGGGTGAGGCGGCGGGCCGGATACTCCGGGTCGAGCGGTACGTACGCGGCGCCGGCCTTCAGGACGCCGAGGAGGGTGACGAGGAGGTGGCGGTCACGGGGCAGCGCGACGGCGACCCGGTCCTCGGGGCCGATGCCGCGCGCGGTGAGGCCGGCGGCGACGGTGTCCGCGAGGGTGTCCAGCTCGCGGTAGGTGAGCGTGGTGGTGGCGTCGCGGACCGCCGGGGCGTCCGGGGTGCTCGTCGCCCAGCGCCGGAAGAGGGCGGGGACGCTCTCGGCCCGGCCGGCCTCCGGGCCGGTGCCCCAGGCGGTGACGCGGGCGCGGTCGGCGTCGGTGAGCACGTCGTAGGAGCGCAGGGGGCGGTCGGGGTCGGCGGTGACGGCGGCGAGCAGCCCGGTGAGTCGCTCGCCGAGGGCCCGCACGGTGGCCGCGTCGAAGAGTTCCGTCGCGTAGTCCACGGCGGCCCGCATGGCGCCCGGTGCGCCCCGGTCGTCGTGGGTCTCGGTGAAGGTGAAGGACAGGTCGAACTTGGCGACGTCCAGCTCGACAGGTACCGGGCTCACGGTGAGGTCCGGCAGCTCGACGGGGGCGGCCGGGCTGTGGTTCTGGAGGACCAGCATGGTCTGGAACAGCGGGTGGTGGCTCTGCGAGCGGGCGGGGTTGAGGAGTTCGACCAGGCGCTCGAAGGGAAGGTCCTGGTGGGTGTAGGCGGAGAGGTCGAACTCCTTCACCCGCTCCAGGAGTTCACGGAAGGTGGGATCACCGGACAGGTCGGTGCGCAGGACGAGGGTGTTGACGAAGAAGCCGACCAGATCGGTGGCGGCCTCGTCGGTGCGGCCGGCGACCGCCGTGCCCAGCGGGATGTCCTCGCCGGCGCCGTGCCGGGAGAGCAGCAGGGACAGGGCGGCCTGGAGGACCATGAAGACGCTGCAGCCGCCGGTGCGGGCGAGGTCCGCGATCCGGCGGGCGGTGCCGGCGTCGAGGGTGAAGTCATGGGTGGCACCGACGTGGTGGGGCACCGCGGGACGCGGCCGGTCCCACGGCAGGTCGATCAGCTCGGGCAGCCCGTCCAGCGCCCGCTTCCAGTGGTCCAGTTGCCCGGACAGCACGCTGTCGGGGTCGTTCTCCTCACCGAGCAGGGCCCGCTGCCAGAGGGCGTGGTCGACGTGGTCGACGGGCGGCGCGGTCCAGGCCGGGGCGTCGCCGCGCACCCGGGCCCGGTAGGCGGTGCCGAGGTCGCGGGCGAGGGGCGCGAGCGAGGAGCCGTCCGCGGCGATGTGGTGGACGACGAGGACCAGCACGTGCGAGTCGCCGGAGAGCCGCAGCAGGGTCGCTCGGAGCGGTGGTTCGGTCTCGATGTCGATGACCTCGGCGGCGGCCTCCGCCACGGCCGCGTCGAGCCGGTCCTCTTCGGTGCCGCGGACGGTGAACGGCACGCCGTGAGCCCCGGGTTCGGTGATGTGCTGGCGCGGACCGTCCCCGTCGGCCGGGAACAGGGTGCGCAGCGCGGAGTGCCGGGCCACCACGTCGTCCAGCGCGGCACGCAGGGCCCGCTGGTCCAGCGGGCCGTCGAGGCGTACGGCGAAGGGGATGTTGTAGGTGGCGGAGGGGCCGTCGAGCCGGTGCAGGAACCACAGGCGCCGCTGGGCGTAGGACAGCGGCAGCACCTCGGGGCGCGGCTGCGGGACCAGGGCGGGCCGGGCCGGGCGGTCGCCGGCGGCGAGGGCGGCGGCGAAGGACGCGACGGTCGGGTGCTCGAAGAGGGTGCGGATCTCGGTCTCGGTGCCCAGCGCGGTACGGACGCGGCCGACCAGCCGGGTGGCGAGCAGGGAGTGGCCGCCCAGGGCGAAGAAGTCGTCGTCGACGCCGACCTGGGGCACGCCCAGCACGTCCGCGAAGAGCCCGGCGACGATCTCCTCGTGCGCCCCGCTCGGCGCCCGCCCCGTCGCCCCCGGACCGGTGGTGTCGGGGGCGGGCAGGGCGGCCCGGTCCAGCTTGCCGTTGCCGGTGAGCGGGAGGGCGTCGAGCGGCTGGATGGCCGACGGCACCATGTAGGAGGGCAGTCGGCGCCCGATGTGCGCGGCCAGCCGGCCGGGGTCCACGGTGTGGCCGGGGGCGGGGACGACGTACGCGGTGAGGGTGCGGTCGCCGGGGAGATCCTCGCGGACCAGGACGCAGGCGGCCCGCACGGACGGGTCGGTGCGGAGGGCGGCCTCGATCTCGGCGGGCTCGATGCGGTGGCCGCGCAGCTTGATCTGCTGGTCCGCCCGGCTGACGTAGTGGATCAGACCCTCGGCGTCCCGGCGGACCACGTCACCGGTGCGGTACATCCGCGTGCCGTCGCCCTCGAAGGGGTCGGCGACGAAACGGGTGGCGGTGAGGCCGGGCCGCCCGAGGTAGCCGCGCGCCACACCGGGGCCCGCGATGTACAGCTCGCCCTCGGCGCCGGCCGGCACCGGGCGCAGGGCCGCGTCCAGGACGTGGGCCCGCATGCCGTCCAGCGGGCGGCCGATCGGGGGCATGCCGGGCGGGGCGTCGGCCGTTACCCGGTGCAGGGTGGCGAAGGTGGTGGTCTCGGTGGGGCCGTAGGCGTTGAGGACCGTCGTGCCGGGGTGGGCCGTGGCCAGCCGCTGGAGCACACCGGGGGTGGCGGCCTCGCCGCCGGCGGCCGCGAGCCGGAGCAGGCCGAGGGCGCCGGGGTCGGTCTCGGCGATGACGTCGAACAGCGCGGTGGTCAGGAAGGCCGCTGTCACGCCGTGCCGGGCGACGAGGTCCCGGAGCGTGGCGGGCTGGAGGGTGCCCTCGGGGGCCACGACGACCCGGCCGCCGCTGAGCAGGGGCGCCCAGATCTCGAAGGTGGCCGCGTCGAAGACGTACGCCGAGTGCAGCAGCACGGCCTCCGCCACGCCGTCGGCCCAGGTGCGGTCGGCGGCGAGGGCGGCGATGTCGGCGTGGGTGACACCCACGGCCTTGGGCAGGCCGGTGGAGCCGGAGGTGAACATGACGTACGCGAGCCGGTCGCCGCCGGACACGGCGGGCAGCGGGCCGGGGGCGAAGGGGCCGCCGCTGACGACGCGACCGGCGGGTTCCACGGTGAGTACGGGGATGTCGAGGCCGCGCACCCACGGGTTCTCGCGGGTGCCCGCGTCCACGATCAGGGCGCGCAGTGGGGCGGACTCGGTGACGCGGTCGAGGCGTTCGGCGGGCCAGCGCGGGTCCAGCGGGACGTAGGCGGCGCCCGCGCGCAGGACGGCCAGGGAGGCGGTGACCTGGGCGGAGGACCGGCCGAGCAGGATGCCCACGCCGTCCTCGGCGCCGACCCCGGAGCCGGTCAGGGCCTTGGCCAGCCCGGTGGACAGTTCCTGGAGCTGCCCGTAGGTCAGTTCCTCGCCCGCGCCGGTGACGGCGACCGTGCCCGGGTGGTGCACGGCCTGCCGGGCCACGGCGTCGGGGATGCTGAAGTTCCGCGTGTCGAGGCGGAGTTCCGCGCCGCGCCCGAGCGCGAGCAGCCGTTCCCGCTCCCCCTCCAGCAGCAGCGGCAGGCTGTCGGCCGGTACGTCGAGGCCCTCCGCCATCCGGGTGAGCAGCCGGCGCACACGGGCCACGGTCTGCTCGATCTCCGCTTGGTCGAGCAGGGCGGCGCGGTAGCCGAAGGTGATACGGAGGCTGTCCTCGCCGGGGGCGATGGTGAGCGTGAGGGGGTAGTGGGCGGCGTCGGTGCCCTCGATGCCGGCGACGGTGAGCCCGGCCATGCCCTGCTGGGCGGTGCGCAGGGCCTCGGCGTCGAGCGGATAGTTCTCGAAGACGGCGAGGGTGTCGAAGAGCCGGTCGAGTCCGGCGGTCCCGCATATCTCGGTCAGGCCGACGTACTGGTGGCCCAGCAGCCGCGCCTGCTCCTCCTGGAGCCGGGTGAGCAGCGCGGCCAGGCTCTCACCGGGCTCGGGCCGCAGCCGTACCGGGACGGTGTTGATGAACAGGCCGATCATCGTCTCGATGCCGGGGATCTCCGGCGGCCGACCGGAGACGGTGGTGCCGAACACCACGTCGGAGCGTCCGGTGAGGTGGCCCAGCACCAGGCCCCAGGCGCCCTGGACCAGGGTGTTGAGGGTGAGCCGGGAGGCGCGGGCCGTGTCGCGCAGCCGGTGTGTGGTGTCCCGGTCCAGCTCCAGTACCAGGGTCTCGGGCAGCTCGGCGGAGTCCGGGCCCTCCGGCGCGCTCCGCCCGGCGAGCAGGGTCGGTGTCTCCAGCCCGTCGAGGGCGTCCCGCCAGGTGCCCAGCGTGGTGTCCCGGTCCTGCGCGGCCAGCCAGGCGAGGTAGGTGCGGTACGGGGTGACGCGGGGCAGCGTGAGGTCGTCGCCCTGGCGGGCGTACAGCTCGAACAGCTCGCGGACCAGCAGCGGGACGGACCAGCCGTCGAAGAGGAGGTGGTGGCTGGTCATCACCAGCCGGTGCCGGGCGGGCCCGGTGTGGACGAGGGTGAACCGCATCAGCGGCGGCGTGGTGAGGTCGAACCGGCGGGTGCGGTCCTCGGCGATGAACGCCTCCAGCGCCTCGGGACCGTCCGCCGAGGTGAGGTCCAGCTCCTCCAGCGGTACCGGCACTTCGGCGGCGACCGCCTGGACGGGCTGGTCAAGGTCCTCGTGCAGGAAGCCGACCCGCAGGTTGGCGTGGCGGCGCAGCAGGGTGGCGATGGCGCCGCGCAGCGCGAACACGCTGACGGTGCCTTCCAGGTCGAACACGAACTGGGTGGTGTAGACGTCCACGGCCTGGGAGTCGTAGAGCGAGTGGAAGAGCATGCCCGCCTGCAACGGCGTCAAGGGCAGTACGTCCTCCAGCTGGAACCCGGTCACTTGCGTCCACCCCACTTGTTCTGAAGTCGGTCGATCTGGGCCTGGTCCAGGGAGACCAGGGGAAGGTCGGAGGGCGTGTAGCCGCCCGCGTCGGGCTGTTCGGCGTGTTCGGCGACGGCGCGCAGGGCACGGGCGAAGGCGTCGGCCAGGTCCGCCACGTCCTCCTCCTTCAGGAGGTCGACGGGCCAGGCCCAGCGGGTGACGAGGACAGGCCCGTCGGGGCGGTCCTCGGTGTGCGCGTTGATGTCGATGACGTGGTGGACGGGCATGTCCGGGTCCTGGCTGCGCGGCTGGCCGCCCTCGGGAAGGATCTCCCAGTCCCCCGCACTCTCGGCCGAACTGGCGTACCGACCCAGGTAGTTGAAGCCGATCTGCGGGGCCGGGGCGGTGAGCCGGTCGCGGGTGGCGGGGTTGAGGTGCCGCAGCATCCCGTAGCCCACGCCGTGGTCGGGTATCGCCCGGAGCTGTTCCTTGATCTGCTTCACGGCGCGGTCGATCAGGGTCGCGTCGAACCGTGCGGGGTCCACGACCCGGCCGGGGCCGGGGTCGAGGCGGACGGGGTAGAGGCTGGTGAACCAGCCGACGGTACGGGAGAGGTCGATGTGGTCGGCGAGCTGCTCCCTGCCGTGGCCCTCCAGGTCGATCAGGACGGCGGTGTCGTCCGTGCGGCCGGTGCCCCGGTCCTCGCGCCAGGCGCGGATCGCGAGGGCCAGCGCGGTGAGCAGGACGTCGTCCACGCCGGCGTGGAAGGCGGCGGGCGCGGTGGTGAGCAGCGGGCCGGTCCAGCGGGCGTCCAGCCGGGTGGTCACGGTACGGGTGTGCTCGGCGGTGTCGCGCTCGGCGTCCAGCGGCCGGTGCGCGATGCGCGGATCGGGCGTGTTCAGCACCTCTTCCCACAGCGGGAGTTCGCGTTCCCGCTCCGGGGTGCGGGCCTGGGCGGCGAGGAGGCGCGCCCAGCTCCGGTACGGCGTGGCGACGGCCGGGAGCGCCGGGGCCGTGCCGGTGACCGTCTGCCAGGCGGTGGCGAGGTCGGCGCCGAGCACCCGCCAGGAGACCGCGTCGACGGCCAGGTGGTGGACGACGATCAGCAGCCGGCCGGGTGTGTGCGCTCCCGCGTCGCCCCAGACGGCCTCGATGACATGGCCGTCGGCGGGCCGCAGCCGGGCGCGGGCCTGTTCGCCCGCCTCGGCGAGCGCGGCCGACGCGGCGGACGCGTCGAGGCCGGTGATGTCGAGCCGGGTGAGGCGCTTGCGCGCCAGGACCGAGCCGGGCGGCTGCGCGTACAGGAACGGCTCTTCCTCGGTGGAGCGGGTGACCCGCATCCGGAGCATGTCGTGGTGGTCGATGAGGAGTTGGAGGGTGTCGACGAGGGATTCCTCGTCGGCGGCGGCCGGGGTGCGCAGGACGGCGGACTGGTTGTAGCCGTCCGTGGCACCGGGCCGCTCCAGGAACCAGGCCGCGATCGGCGTGGGCGGCATCTCGCCGGTGCCCGCCTCGGCGGGTTCGGCCGAGTCCGCCGTCAGCACGGTGGCGACGGCAGCGATGGCCTCCGGGGTGCGGTGCACGAAGACATCGCGCGGGGTGACGGCGAGCCCGGCCTGCCGGACCCGGCTGACGAGCTGGATGGAGAGGATGCTGTCGCCGCCGAGCGCGAAGAAGTCGTCGTCGGTGCGCACGGCGGACGCACGCAGCACGGAGCCGAACACCTCGCACAGCACGCGTTCACGTTCGGTACGGGGCTGTCCGCCGGGCCTGGTGCCGGTGGCGCGCTCGGGGGCGGGCAGGGCGCGCCGGTCGGTCTTGCCGTTGGTCATCAGCGGCAGCGCGTCCAGGCGCACGAAGACGGCGGGCGTCATGTACGGCGGCAGCGCGTCGGCCAGCCCCCGGCGCAGCGCGTCGTCGGCCGGGCCCGCGTCCGCGCCCCCGCCGGGTACGACGTAGGCGACGAGGCGGCGTTCGCCCGGCTGGTCCTCGCGGACGAGGACGCAGGCGGCACTGATGCCGGGCAGGGCGGTGAGGGCGGTCTCGATCTCGCCGAGTTCGATGCGGAAGCCGTTCAGCTTGACCTGGTCGTCGGCGCGCGAGACATAGGTGAGCAGGCCGTCCGTGTCCCGCCGGACGAGGTCGCCGGTGCGGTACATCCGGCTTCCGGCGGGCCCGTACGGGTCGGCGACGAAGCGGGTGGCGGTGAGCCCGGCCCGGCCCAGGTAACCGCGCGCCAGCCCGTCGCCGGCGAGGTACAGCTCGCCGGTGACGCCCGGCGGCACGGGCTGGAGGCGTGCGTCGAGGACATGGGCGCGCGTGTTGTCGACGGGGCGGCCGAGCGGCACGCTCCCCTCGCCCGTGTCGGTGGCGTCACCGGTGTGGTGGTGGGCGGTGGCGTCGATGGTGGTCTCGGTGGGCCCGTACAGGTTGTGCGGCTCGGCCCGCCAGGCGTCCCGGACCCGCCGGGCCAGGGTGCGCGGCAGGGGTTCGCCGCCGCACAGGACGGCCCGCAGGGTCGGGGGAGCTTCCTCGGCGGCCGTCTCGGTGAGGACCAGCGAGAGGTGCGAGGGGACGAACTGGGCGATGGTAACGCCCAGTTCACGCGCCCGGCCGAGCAGTCCGGCGGGGTCGTGGTTGAGGGCGGCCGGTACCGGGCAGGTGGAGCCGCCGTGCAGCAGCGGCAGCCAGGTCTCCCACACCGAGGCGTCGAAGCTGGGTGAGGTGCGGGCGAGGACCCGGTCGTCGCCGGTGAGGGCGAGGTGGCCGGCCATCCACGCCATGTGGTTGGTGAGCGAGGCGTGGGTGACGACGACACCCTTGGGGCGGCCGGTGGAGCCCGAGGTGTAGATGACGTACGCCGCGTCACGCGGGTCCGGCACGGTGGCGGGCGGCGCGGTGTGCCCGGTGGACCAGGCGGCCGGGTCGTCCAACGTGAGCACAGGCACGCCAAGTTGGCGCTCCCGGATGCGGTGGGCGTGGGTGAGCAGGAGGGCGGGGCGGGCGTCGGACAGGGTGTACGCGATGCGCGCCTCGGGGTGCTCCAGGTCGACGGGCAGATAGGCGGCCCCGGCCCTGGTGACGGCGAGCATCGCCACCACCTGGTCGGAGGTGCCCTCCAGGGCGAGGGCGACGAGGTCGCCGCGGCCGATGCCCTTCCCGGCGAGGTGGTGCGCGAGGTCGTTCGATCGCTGGTCGAGTTCGGCGAAGGTGAGGGTACGGTCGGCCGCGCGGACCGCGACGGCGTCCGAGGTCCGGGCGCACTGGGCGCGGAACGCCTCGGGTGCCGTCCGCACGGCCACCGGCCGCACCGGCCCGAGCGCCGCCTCCGCCAGCCGCCGCCGCTCGCCCGCGCTGAGCACGTCGGCCTCGTGGACCCGCCGGCCGGGGTCGGCGGCGAGGGCGGCGAGGAGGCGGGTCAGCCGGTCGGCGAGGCTGTAGGCGGTGGCGTGGGTGAACAGCTCGGTGGAGAACTCCAGGTTGCCGTCGAGCCCCGCGGGCCGCCCGGCCGCGTCCTCGGTCTCGGTGAAGGTGAAGGTGAGGTCGAACTTGCTGATGCCGGTGCGCACCGGCTGCTCCGAGACGGTGAGTCCGGGCAGCTCGATGTCGGCGCCTGCCGTGTTCTGGAGCACCAGCATGGTCTGGAACAGCGGGTGGTGGTTCTGCGCCCGGTCCGGGCTGAGGGCGTCCACCAGCCGCTCGAAGGGCACGTCCTGGTGGTCGTAGGCGGCGAGGTCGAACTCCCGCACCCGGTCCAGCACTTCGGCGAACGTGGGGTCGCCGGTGAGGTCGGTGCGCAGGACCAGGGTGTTGACGAAGAAGCCGACCAGGTCGTCCAGGGCCTCGTCGGTGCGTCCGGCGACGGCGGTGCCCAGCGGGATGTCCTCGCCCGCGCCGTGCCGGGACAGCAGTACCGACAGGGCGGCCTGGAGCACCATGAAGAGGCTGCACCCGCGGGCGCGGGCCAGCGCGGCGAGGGCCTGGTGGGTGGCCGCGTCCACGGGGAAGGCGAACGCGTCCCCGCGGTGCTCGGTCGTTGCGGGGCGCGGCCGGTCGGCGGGCAGTTCCAGCAGCTCGGGTGCCCCGGCCAGCGCTTCCCGCCAGAAGGCGAGCTGCCCGGCGGCCCGGCTGGCCGGGTCCTCCTCGTCGCCGAGCAGCGCGTGCTGCCACAGCGTGTAGTCGGCGTACTGGACGGCGAGTCCGGTCCAGCCGGGTTCCTCCCGCGCGAGGCGCGCCCGGTACGCCTCGCCGAGATCGCGGGCGAGCGGGGCGAGTGACCAGCCGTCGCCCGCGATGTGGTGCAGGACCAGCACGAGGACGTGGGACTCGGTGCCGAGCCGCACCAGCCGGGCCCGCACCGGTGCCTCGGCGCTCACGTCGAAGGCGTGGGCGACCTCGGCGGCGAGCACCTCGTCCAGCCGGGCGGGGTCGGTGTCGCGGGGGGTGAGGTCGAGGTCGGCGGTGCGGGCGTCGAGGATCAGCTGACGCGGCACGCCGTCGGTGTCGGGGAAGACGGTGCGCAGGCTCTCGTGGCGTTCGACCACGTCGGCGAGCGCGTCCTCCAGGGCGTCGGCGTCCAGCGGGCCGTCGAGGCGCAGCACGAGCGGCACGTTGTAGGTGTCGCTGGGGCCCTCGAACCGGTTGAGGAACCACAGCCTGCGCTGGGCGAAGGACAGCGGCAGCGGTTCGGCGCGGTGCTCGGCCCGGGTCTGGTCGGGGACATCCACGGCGTGCGCGGCGAGCACGCGGGCGGGGAGGGGGGGGGCGGGCTGGGCGAGGCCGCGGAGGGCGGCGACGT
>NZ_JBHXLV010000025.1:0-45510 GCF_042721685.1 Streptomyces sp. NPDC058459
GGGCCGGGCCGCGCGCGGGGAGCGGAGCGAGCCGCCTTGATGAAGTAGAGAAAGTCTTATCCCGCTGGGATCAGGCGCTTGCCGTCATGGCTCCGCACGTGAGGCCCGTTGCCGTCCAAGGCATCCAGCAACCTGACCGCGAAGACCTCCGACATGCGCTCGCTGACCTCGTCCGGCGTGAGCCACGAGACAGCCGTCGACTCGCTAGACGTGCGCTCGATGCCGCCGGACGGCTTGCAGCGGAAGACCAGGGCCACGATTCCGCGGGGCAAGTTCTTGTAGACGCCGGTCAGTTCGGCCACCTCGACGTGGATGCCCGTCTCCTCCAGGACCTCGCGGGCTACGCCGGCCTCGGGGGTCTCGTCGAGTTCGAGGATGCCGCCGGGGAGTTGCCAGGCGCCGTTGTCGGCTCGGCGGATCGCCAGGAGGCGGCCGTCCTCGCGCACCACCACTCCGGCCACGGACACGGAGTGCAGGGGAGACGGGTTCGCTTCCTGTGGTTGACTCATGTAAAGGAGCATAGGAGGCAGAGAAGGACTATGGGAACTGCGGCGGGAGGGGTCGGTTCCGGGCCTCGGTACGTGCAGATCGCGGACGAGATCGTGCAGCAGATCCGGGCGGGGATTCTCAAGCCCGGTGACATGGTGCCGAGTGAATCCGAGCTGGTGGAGCGGTACGGCGTCTCTGGGGGGACGATCCGTAAGGCCATGGTCGAGGTGCGGGCCAGCGGGTTGGTCGAGACCCGGCACGGCAAGGGTTCGATCGTGAAGAGCCGGCCTCCGGTACGGCACCGGTCCTCCGACCGTTTCCGGCGCTCGCTCCGCCAGGGAGGCCAGGCTGCCTACCTCGCCGAGTCGGCACAGTCCGGCGCCACCGCCAAGGTCAGCGTTCTCTACATCGGCCCCATGGACGCGCCTGAGGACGCCGCCCAGCGTCTGGGCGTCCCTGTCGGCGCGCAGGTGCTGGCCCGTCGGCGTCTCTACTTCCGCAACGGCACTCCCGTCGAGTCCGCGACGTCCTACCTGCCTTGGGGCGTAGTGAAGGACATCCCAGAACTGTTCGCCGAGAACCCGGGCGGCGGTGGTATCTATGCCCGACTCGAAGATCACGGCCACGAGTTCGCGGAGTTCGTCGAGACGCTGCAAGCGCGGCCGGCCTCCAAGGCGGAGTCCTCAGAGCTTGCCCTGAGCACAGGGGCTCCCGTAGTTCACCTGATCCGCGAAGCCCGTACGACCGCGGGTCTCGTAGTCGAGGTGTGCGACACCCTCATGGCCGCTGACCAGTTCGTTTTCGAGTACCGGATTCCTGCTGACGACTGACGGTCGCTCAACTTTGCTCAACCCGTCGTGAGTTCCTCCTCGCGGCGGGTTGACTCATGTACAGGAGTCATGCACTCTTCTTCATGTCACTCATGTACATAAGTGCAGGAGCTAGGCATCTATAGAGGAGTGATCTCTGTGCGTCAGATCCCCGTCGACACTTCCGGCGCCGTCGTCATGGTCGCCAAGTCCCCGCAGGTCAAGGTCCGTGACCGCCGCACCGGTGAGATCGCCACCGACACCGAAACCGGGGCGAAGCTCATGACGGTGGACGTGATGTTCGCGGCCAACGAAGAGGTGGAGATCCTTTCCGTCACCGTCCCGGAGCCCGGCATCTCCGGTGAGCTGGCCATGGGCACGCCCGTCGCGCTCACCGGTCTGATCGCCCGGCCTTGGGAGAACGACTTCAACGGGCAGAAGCGGCACGGCATCGCGTTCCGCGCGGTCGCGGTCACGTCCCTCGCGGGCGCTGCCGCAGGCGCTGAGGCGGCCTGATCATGACCGTCTACGCGGTCTCCCTGGTGGTGGTCGCCGCTGCCGTAGGCGTTCTGCGGTGGCGGCGCCCCGCCTGGTACTGGTTGACCTTCGGGGTCACGCTGGCCGTGGTGCGAGTCCTGGTTCGGTACAGGTCGGTCATGGACGCCTGCGGGCTGACGGTTCCGGCCGCGCGGTGGCGCCTTGCCCTGGCGCGAGCCACCAACCGGCCGATACCGGAACCGCGTTCGCCGCGCGTCCTGCGGATGCGGCCGACCCGCACCGGCCTGGTCCTACGGCTCAAGCTGCGCCCCGGACAGGACGCCTTCGACGTCGCTGCCGCCTCGGACCGGTTACGGCACTCGTTCTCGATGTACGGCGTCGCCTCGCGGGAGGTCCGGTCCGGCGTCAGCTGCGGATGACCGGCTACGACGTGCTTAAGCGGGTGCAGATGCCGGCCGAGACCGACCCACGGCCCATGCGGGTCCCAGTTGCCCTGCGGCAGGACGGCTCGGTGCACTACCGCGACTACCGGGCGATACCCCACGCCCTCACCCTCGGCGCCACGGAGTCAGGGAAGTCCGTCTACCAACGCAACCTGGTCGCCGGACTTGCGCCGATGGACGTCGCCCTCGTCGGTATCGACTGTAAGCAAGGGGTGGAGCTGTACCCCCTGGCCCGTCGGTTCTCCGCGCTGGCGGACGACGCCGACACCGCCGCTGAAGTGCTCGATGCGCTGGTCAGCCGTATGGAAGGCGTCTACCAGCTCATACGGTCTCAGCAGCGGATCACCTCTGACGTGCCGGATGCGGAGATCGCCGCCGACATCTGGGACCTCCCCGACGACCTGCGCCCGGTCCCGGTCGTGGTCCTGGTCGACGAGGTCGCGGAACTCGCCCTGTACGCCAGCAAGGACGAGGAGAAGCGCAGAGACCGGATCATCACCGCTCTGGTCCGTCTCGCCCAGCTCGGCCGCGCGGCCGGCATCTACCTCGAAATCTGCGGGCAGCGCTTCGGTTCTGAACTCGGCAAGGGCATCACCATGCTCCGTGCCCAGCTCACCGCCCGCACCGCCCACCGTGTCAACGACGAGACATCCGCCAACATGGCCTTCGGCGACATCGCCCCGGACGCTGTTCTCGCCGCCATCCAGATCCCTGCCGAAAAGCGTGGACTCGCCATCGCGGGCGACTCCTCCGGAGGCTGGCATCGCATCCGTGCCCCGCACACGTCGCTCCGCCAGGCCGTGAACATCTGCAACCGGTACTCCGAACGGACACCGATTCTGCCTGAGCTGGCCGCATTCCGGCCCGTTCTCTCCGCCTCCGCCGCGCCCGTGTCGCTGGCCAAGGCGTCCTCGGCCACTGCCTGACTCGTCCGGCCCCTTCGGCCGACCACCCCCGCGCCATGTCCCTACCCCCGCCATGCCCGAACAAGGGAGAACCGTCATGTGCCCCGCCTGCGAGGACTTCGCCCGAACCGTGCTCCTGCTGGGTCAACTCGCCCTGTACGCCGACATGGACGGCGCCGACCTCGACTTCGTGGAGGTCGTCAGCCCGGCCCTCGCCGTGTCGTTGCCCGAGCCGCCGCCCGGCATGTTCCCCGACGACTCCGACGGCGCCTCCGCCGACCCCGGCGATTCCTGATGGGAGCCCGTCGCGGTCTCCGGGTCGACGCGATCCTGGTCCAGGCCGTCATCGCCGGCGCCCTCTCTTTCGCCCACCTGCACGACCTGGCCGCCGCTGCCGGACAGAGTGGATGGAAGGCGTGGGCGTATCCGGTCAGCGTCGACCTGCTCCTGGTCGCCGCTTGGCGGCGCCTGCGCAGCGAAGGACCCTCCCGGCTGGCCTGGTGCTGGTTCGTCGTCGCGCTGTTCGCCTCGCTCGGAGCCAACGTCGCCACCGCTGGGTTCCTCGACCTGGCGAACCCGCCCGCACTGCTCCGTCTTGGCATCGCCGGTTGGCCCGCGGTCGCGTTTCTCGGTGGAACGCTTCTCGCCCATTCGCCCGATGCAGAGCCGGAGCAGGCTCGACCGGCAGCCGTCGCCGATGTTCCGGAAGTTGATCAGTCGGTACCGGAAGCGGTGCCTGAGCCCGATGTGGTCACCACTCCCGTCACGGACGACCCCGCTTCATCGTCGCCGGTGGTACCCCCACCGCAGGTCCCCGCCGTCCTCATCGAGCACGCCCGCAAGGTCGCCGACGAGTACCGCGCTCGCACCGGAGCTCCGATCGACCCGGACACCCTCCGATCCCGCCTCGGCGTCCCGTCCCAACTCGCCGACGCGATCGCCGCCCAGCTCGTCTGACCGGAAGGAGATCCCCGCGATGCCTGCCCGCGAGAACTTCCACTCTGTGATGCGGATCGGTCCTGTGCAGATCGGTACCCACCGCGACCGTCACGGCCGGACCACGCACGCCGCCGTCTGCACCGCCGACCGCTGCGGCTGGTCCGCCGACTACTCAAGCCAGACGGCCGCCCAGCTCGCCGCTCGCACCCACCGCTGCCACGTCCGCTAGGAGACACCGTCCATGAACGTCCCTCTCTGGCTTGCCCTGTTGGCCGTCGGTTGCCTCGGCGTCAAGCTCATCCGCCCGCCCTGGTGGCTCATCGCCGTGCTCCTCCTCGGCGGCTACCTCCTGGCCGACAGCGTGCTGGCCCCCGTCATCGACACCGCCGTCAAGTAGCCCGGCGAGAAAGGAGAAACGCCATGTTCCGACCCAAGCTCCCGACCATGCCGCAGCCGACCAGCCTGCCCGTCGTGATCGAGCCGACCACCGTCACTACCGGCAGCCAGGACCCCCAGGTCCCTTCGGCGCCTGTAGCCCCCGTGCCGTCCCGCCCCGTCGTCCAGCTCACACCTGGCACCGCCCTCGCCATGGTCGGCGGTGGTACGGCCGTCGTCCTGGTCCTCGGCACCGTCCTGGTCTCGCTGCTCCTGGCAGTCGCGATCACCGGTGCCTCGGTCGCCGTCTGCGCGGTCGTTTTGCGCTCCCTGCTCGCCTCCGGCGCCAAGCGCCGCTGACCGACTCCTGGGCGGCCTCGATACCGCCAAGCATCCGCCGCCCAGGAGCCGTCCCTGTCCGATCTCGCAACCGGAAGGAACCTCCAGCATGGCCTACCGGGCCACACCCAGGACACAAAAGCCGGCAACGTCCGCGCAACGACTCGACCCGATCACCCTCGGAGACGTCCTCCGGGTCGCCTCGGCCTCCGACTACGCCCGCTGGGAAGACCAGGTCCGTAGCACGGGTGGCTGCTCCGACCCGGTCCACCTCGCCGGCTGGACCCTCCACAAGGACAAGACCACCGGCGAGACGCTGCACCACTACTCCACCGCCAACGAGCCGGGCGGCCGCCTCCGCCTCGCCTGCGGCAACCGCCGTGCGTCCCGCTGCCCCGCCTGCGCCTGGACCTACGCAGGTGACACGTACCACCTGATCCCTGCGGGCCTCGCCGGAGACGAACGACGGGACATCCCCGCCACTGTCCGCGAACACCCGCGCGTCTTCGCCACCCTCACGGCCCCTTCCTTCGGCCCGGTCCACAACCGCCCCGATCGTGGCGCGTGCCACTGCGGGACCCCGCACGCCCCCGACAGCCCCGAACTGGGCACACCGCTCGACCCGGACACCTACGACTACGCGGGTGCGGTCCTCTTCAACAACCACGCCGGTCAGCTCTGGCAGCGCTTCACCACGCGCCTCCGCCGCGAACTCGCCGCCCGCGCCGGCCTGCCGCGCAGGGAACTCGCTGAGCACCTGCGCGTCTCGTACAGCAAGGTCGCCGAATTACAGAAGCGCGGTGCCCTGCACTTCCACGGCGTCGTGCGGCTCGACGGCCCCGACGGTCCAGGAGCGCAGCCGCCCGCCTGGGCCACGGTTGATCTGCTTACGGACGCGGTTCGCGCTGCCACCTCGCACTCGTACACGTCTGTCTCGGTCGCGGCCGCCGACGACCAGCCGGCGCGGACCTTCCGTTGGGGCCGACAACTCGACGTCCGCCCGGTCAAAGCCTTCGGGGACGGCTCCGACATCACCGAGCAGGCCGTTGCCTCGTACGTCGCCAAGTACGCGACCAAGGCCGCCGAGAACACCGGCACCCTCGACCGCCGTATCGGCGAACTAGCCGAACTCGACCGCCACCGCGTTCCCGACCACGCTCGGCGGCTCATCACGGCGTGCCGCGACCTGGACGCCCTGTACCCCGACCGACGGCTCTGGGCCTGGGCGCACATGCTCGGATTCCGCGGGCACTTCTCGTCCAAGTCGCGCACCTACTCCACCACCCTCGGCAGCCTCCGCCAGGAACGCACGGAGTACCGAGCCGCACAGGAAGCCGCTGTCGTCGGCCTCGCCGACCGCGAACCGGACACGGTCCTCGTCCTCGCCGACTGGCAGTACGCCGGCCACGGCCACACTCCCGGCGAAGCGGCCCTCGCGGCCACCATCGCCCGCGATCTCCAGACCAACCGCGAGACTCTTCGCCACGCTGTACTACTGCGGGCCGCGCCCTGAGGAAGCCGTGGCCATGCGGGTGGAGGACGTGACGCTGCCGGTCCCCGACAGCCGCGACCAGTGGTGCGAGCTGCTGATCCACACAGCCACGCCGGAGGTGGGCAAGCAGTGGACCGACACCGGCAAGATCCATGAGGAGCGGGACCTCAAGGGTCGTGCCGAGGGGGAGACGCGCACCGTTCCGGGTCATCCGGCCCTGACGCGCATCCTGCGGCGGCACATCGAGAACGAGGAGCTTCGGCCCGGCGACCTGCTGTTTCAGGGAGAGAAAGGCAGCGTCCTGGCGGGTTCCGTCATCCGCCGAGCCTGGCGCAGCGCCCGCCAAGCCGTACTGCCTGCCCACGTCTTCGCGTCACCCACCGGCAAGCGGGTTTACGACATCCGGCACACGCGCCTGACCAAGTGGCTCGACGACGGGATCCCGCCCGCCCAAGTGGCCGACTGGGCCGGCAACAGCGTGCCCGTGCTTCTGGCCACCTACGCCCGGTGCGTCGAGGGACAGCTTCCCGATCTCAAACGGCGACTGGAGGCTGCGGGGGATCTGCCCGAGCGGCCGGATGTCGGCTGACGGAGCCCCCGAAAACTTCGACACGTATTCGACACGGCCACCCGCCAAAACCCGGTGACAGCCGGACAGCCCCGGAGTCTTCCCATGATGTGAGGGAGGAGGACGGGTCTTCGGCGTGCCTGCTGAAACGGCGCCTGACCAGCAAAAAGCCCTTCCCGGAGGAAGGGCCAGCAGATGCGCCCCCGGCAGGACTCGAACCTGCGGCCAAGCGCTTAGAAGGCGCCTGCTCTATCCACTGAGCTACGGGGGCCTGGTGCGGGTCAAGGATAAAGCTCCCCGTTCCTTGACCTTGTCGCCGCGCCTCCGTGGCTCGATGTGGAGGTTCGGTGAAGCGGTCAAGATAATCGCAGGCGGGTACGAATCATGCATCGCTTTTGCGCCCTGACGCGCCGGGTGTTGTGCACTCGTTATGCCGGGAGGGGGCCCGCGTCCCGGTCGTCCCCTCCGTCCGGTCTGTCCTTTCGGCGCGCAGGCATGTCCATATGCTTCAGAATTCCCCTAAAATTGGGCATTCTTCGCATGTGGTGACCTTGGACGTACGCCCTCAGCTACTCGACGCACTCGCTGCTCTGCGCGACCGTGTCGCCGCCGCACGCTTTCCGCTCCCCCTGGCGGGGGCCTCGCGCGTGCGCGCCAACCGGGACGAGCTGCTCGCCCAACTGGACGACTATCTCGTACCCCGGCTGCGCTCGCCCGACGCGCCCCTGCTGGCCGTGGTCGGCGGATCGACCGGGACCGGGAAGTCGACCCTGGTGAACTCCCTGGTCGGGCAACGCGTCACGGAGGCGGGCGTGCTCCGGCCGACCACCCGTACCCCCGTACTCGTCTGCCATCCGGAGGACCAGCACTGGTTCAGCGGCATGCGCGTACTGCCCGACCTCACCCGCCGCTGGGAGCCGCACCAGGAGAAACCCGGCAGGGACAGCGACACGCCCGTCGACGACCACGCGCGCGTGCTCCGCGTCGAGACCGCCGAAACCCTCCCACGCGGGCTCGCCCTGCTCGACGCGCCGGATGTCGACTCGCTGGTCGCCGACAACCGCGTACTCGCCGCGCAGCTGATCTGCGCCGCCGACATCTGGATCATGGTCACGACGGCCGCCCGGTACGCCGACGCCGTCCCCTGGTACCTGCTGCGCACCGCCAAGGAGTACCGCGCCACCCTCATCACCGTCCTGGACCGCGTCCCGCACCAGGTGGTCGCCGAGGTCTCCCGCCAGTACGGCGCCCTGCTCACCAAGGCCGGGCTCGGCGAGGTGCCCCGGTTCACCGTGCCCGAGCTGCCCGAGTCCGCGTGGGGCGGTGGACTGCTGCCCGCATCCGCCGTCGCCTCGCTGAGCACCTGGCTGCACCACCACGCCCAGGACCCTGGCGCCCGTCGCAGCGCCCTCACCCGTACGGCGTACGGCCTGCTCGACTCGCTGGGCGCCCGTGTGCCGGAGCTGGCGAGCGCGGCCGCCGCCCAGTACGCGGCCGCCCTCCGCCTCATCGCCGCCGTGGACGGCGCCTACGACAGCGAGCACGCGCGCGTGCGCGGCCGGCTCCAGTCCGGCACCGTCCTCGCCGGGGACGCCCTCAAGCGCTGGCGCGCCTACCCGCTGGACTGCACCGCCGCCGAACTGCTCGACGCGCTCACCGAGAGCCTCGGCGCGCTGCTGCTGTGCGCCGTCACCGCCGCCGACGAGCGCGTGGACGAGGCGTGGCGCCGCGAGCCCGCCGCCCGCGCCCCGGAACTCGCCGACCGCGACGCCGCCGCTGAAGGCGCCGAGCACCGCATCGGGCTCGCGGTACGGCGCTGGCGGCGCGAGCTGGAGGAGTACGCCGAGGACGAGGTCCGCGAGCTGGAACGCGGCAACGCCCCCGACGCCGAGACGGTCGCCGCCCTGGCCGCCGCCGTCGTACTGGGCGGACGCCGGGCGCGTACGGCGGGTGAGGGGCTGGCCGAGCGGATCGGGGCGCACGGCGCGCTGCGGCTGCGCGACCGCGCCGGGCGCCTGCTCACCGAGCACGTCGACCGCGTCCTGCACGGCGAACGCGAACGCCGGCTCGCCCCCATCGACGCCCTGGACATCCACGCCGAGTCGCAGGCCGAACTCATCGCCGCGCTGTCCGTACTGCAGAAGGAGAGGTGACCGGTGACCGCCGCCGCCCAGAAGGACCAGATGGATCACGTCGACGACCCGGGTCCCGCCGCTGAGGGGCCACGCGCGCGCGTGGAGGGCGATCAGCATCCCGAGGACGGCGACCGGCGTCCGGGCGACCGGCGTCCCAAGGACGGCGGCGAGGCTCCCGCCGAGGGCGAGGTCTGGGACGACGGCCTCATCGCCCGGCGCGCCACCGAGGACGACGCACCCCCGGAGGCGCCCGCCCGTGGCGCCCTGACCGGCGGCCCCCCGGCGCCTCTGGCGTACGACGGCCCCCTGCGCTCCCGCCTGGACGCGCTGCGCGAACTCGTCGGTCTGTCCCGCGCCCGTCTCGACAACCAGACCCTCGCTGAGGCCGCCCGCGTCCTGGACGAGTCCACCGCGCGGCGCAAGCTGTCCGGGCAGCACACCGTCGTCGCCATCGCGGGCGCGACCGGCAGCGGAAAGTCCCAGCTGTTCAACACCCTCGCCGGGGTACCGATCTCCGAGACCGGCGTACGCCGTCCGATGACCGCCGCGCCCATCGCGTGCAGCTGGAGCGACGGCGCCGCGACCCTGATCGACCGCCTCGGCATCCCCGGCCGGCTGCGCCGCCGCCCGCTGCAGAGCGCCGAGGCCGAGGCCCAGCTGCGCGGGCTGGTCCTGATCGACCTGCCCGACCACGACTCGGCCGCCGTGCGGCACCGCGAGCACGTCGACCGGGTCCTCAAGCTCGTCGACGCGGTCATCTGGGTGGTCGACCCGGAGAAGTACGCCGACGCCGTGCTGCATGAGCGCTATCTGCGGCCGATGGCGGGCCACGCCGAGGTGATGTTCGTCGTCCTCAACCAGACCGACCGCCTGCCCCCGGAGGCCACCGAGCAGATCCTCGACGACCTGCGCCGCCTGCTGGACGAGGACGGCATCGCGCTCGGCGAGTACGACGAACCCGGCGCCACCGTCCTCGCGCTGTCCGCGCTGACCGGCGACGGCGTCGGCGACCTGCGCGAGGCGCTCGGCGCGTTCGTGGCCGAGCGGGGCGCGGCGGCCCGCCGGGTCTCCGCCGACGTGGACGCGGCAGCCGCGGATCTGCGGCCGGTGTACGCCGCCGGGCAGGGTGTCGGGCTCAGCGAGGAGGCGCGGGAGGAGTTCTCCGGCCGGCTCGCGGACGCGGTCGGCGCCACCGCCGCCGGGGAGGCCGCCGAACGCGCCTGGCTGCGCAGCGCCAACCGCGCCTGCGGCACGCCCTGGCTGCGGCTGTGGCGCTGGTATGAGGACCGGGGCGGCCCGCAGACGAGCAGTCTTCCGGTGCGCCGGCAGCCGGACGCCGAGGCGACCGCGCGCCAGCGCGTCGAGCAGGCGGTCCGTACGGTCTCCGACCGGGCCGCCGCCGAGCTGCCCACGCCCTGGGCGCAGGCGGTGCGCGAGGCGGCGGTACGAGGGTCGCAGGGCTTGTCGGAGTCGCTGGACGAGCTGGCGGGCCAGGCCGGGCTGCCATCGGGCCGTCCGCCCCGGCCGGGCTGGTGGCCGTTGGCGGTGCTGGCGCAAGCGGCGATGACGCTGCTGCAGATCGTGGGCGGCGCGTGGCTGGTCGGGCAGATCGCTGGGGTGCTCGCGCCGAACCTGGGCGTGCCGGTGCTGCTGATGCTGTGCGGGATCGTGGGCGGCCCGCTGGTGGAGTGGGGCTGCCGGCTGGCGGCGCGTGGGCCGGCGCGGCGGTACGGGCAGGAGGCGGAGCGCCGGCTGCGGGAAGCGGCGGCGAGCTGTGGACGGGCGCGGGTGCTGGACCCGGTGGCGGCGGAGCTGCTGCGGTACCGGGAGGTACGGGAGCAGTACGGGCGGATCGCGGGGGTGGGGGTCGGGCGGTAGGGGCTTCCTGGGCTGGACCGAGCTGGGCCGGACCGAGCTGGGCTGGACCGAGCTGGGCTGTGGACGGCGCGGCCACCTGATCGGGTGACGGAGTTGTCCACAAGTGGGGGGCTGTCCACAGCGCTCGGCGGGGTGGGGCGGGTGGGGCGCAGTCTGGTGCCACGGCGATCGCACCGCCTGCCCGACCCGGATCACGGGGTCGGGGGGACGGGCGGGCTTCGCGGTCGGCGGTCGTGCGGCGCGCCACGAGTGAGACCGGTGCGCGCCGCACGGCACAGGAAGCCGTACGGGACAGGCCCGTACCGGCACCGGTTGCCCGGCGGTGAGCGCGGGGCGAGGGAGGGGTTCAGGATGAACGAGACCGTGCTGTGCGTGGTGGGCAATGTGGCGACGCGTCCGGTGTACCGGGAGCTGCCGAACGGCCCGTCGGCCCGGTTCCGGCTCGCGGTGACCGCGCGGTACTGGGACCGGGAGAAGAATCTCTGGACCGACGGGCACACCAACTTCTTCACGGTGTGGGCCAACCGTCAGCTCGCGGTCAACGTGGCGGCCTCGGTGGAGGTGGGGCAGCCGCTCGTGGTGCAGGGGCGGCTGAAGGTGCGCACCGAGATGCGCGAGGGGCAGCAGCAGGCGTGGGCGTCGGCCGACATCGACGCGGTGACGATCGGCCACGATCTGACCCGGGGGACGGCCGCGTTCCGGCGCTCGGCGAAACCGGAGACACCACCTCGGGTGGAGACGCGTCCGGAGCCGCAATGGGAGACACCGGCTGCGGAGCCGGAGGAGCAGCAGAGTCAACAGAGCACGGAGGAAGTATTGGTGACATGACGTCATACATCACCTGACCGGGACGCGGCTTATCGGTGAATGCGCCTGGACCGCCCTCTGCAAATCGGTGGATTTGTCGATAAGCCAAGCTCAACAACCTTGCCCGCGATAACGATTAAGGCTCGGATCAGCCGTCCCGTCGGCTGACCGCGAGGTGTGGTGTCCGTTGATCCATAGGATGCCCAGGCGTACCCCCAGGGGTTGGTGATTGCTGCTGGCGGGACCTCCCTCCGTGTCCAACGGGTCCTGCTCGAAGGGGAATTCTGTGCTTTCCGCGTTCTCCGGGTTCACCCGGTCCACCGCTCCCGTCCGGGTCGGTGCCATGGCGCTGGCCTGCGGGCTCGCGGCGGCGGGTGTGCTGTCCGGTGCCGGTACGGCCCTGGCCGACGAGACCCCGCAGACGCAGAACGGCGCTACGGCCACGGTCAACGGCTTCAAGACGTACGGCGATGCCGTGATCCACGAGGACGGCACCGACCTGCGGGTACCGGCGGGCCTGTTCGACATGTCCGTGGACGGTGGCGGCACCCTGCAGACGTACTGCGTCGACCTGCACAACCCCACCCAGCGTGACGCCAAGTACCAGGAGGCCCCCTGGAGCGGCACCTCGCTGGGCGCCAACAAGAACGCCGGGCGCATCCGCTGGATACTCCAGCACTCCTACCCGCAGGTGAACGACCTGGACGCACTCGCCCGCAAGGCCGGCGCGACCGGGCTCACCGAGCAGGACGCGGCGGCCGGGACCCAGGTGGCCATCTGGCGCTACTCGGACGCGGCGAAGGTCGACGCGGTCGACCCGCAGGCCGAGAAGCTCGCCGACTACCTGGAGAAGACCGCCCGCCCCGCCGCCGAGCCCCGGGCCTCGCTCACCCTGGACCCGCCCGCGGTCTCCGGCCGCCCCGGTGACCTGCTGGGACCGGTGACCGTACACACCGACGCCGCCGGCGCGATCGTCTCGCCCCCGGCGGACGCGGCCGCCCAGGGCGTACGGATCATCGACCGCACCGGCAAGGTGATCACCTCGGCGCAGGACGGCACCCAGCTGTACTTCGACATACCCGAGGGCGCGCCGGACGCCACGGTGCGGATAGGCGTGCAGGCGTCCACCACCGTGCCGGTGGGCCGCGCCTTCGCCTCCGAGTCGCGCAGCCAGACGCAGATCCTGGCCGGCTCCAGCGAGTCCACGGTCTCCGCGACCGTCGACGCGACCTGGGCCGCCGAGGGTGCCGTACCGGCGGTCTCGGCCCGCAAGAACTGTGCCAGGGGCGGGGTGGACGTCACGGTCGCCGACAAGGGCGACGAACCGTTCACCTTCGACCTGCTGGGCACCTCGCACACGGTCGCCCCCGGCAAGGCGGAAACGATCACGGTCCCCCTGAAGGAGGACCAGTCCTACGACTTCACCCTCACCGGCCCCAACGGCTTCACCCAACGCTTCACCGGCGTGCTGGACTGCGCCACCCAGGGCCCGGCGACGGCGGCCTCGGCCCAGACCCTGAGTGAGCCGACCCCCATCACCCTCCCGGGCGACGCCCCCACGGGCACCGATCTGGCAGCGACGGGCGGCTCCACCCTCACGCCGGTCATCACGGGCGCGGCGATCGGGCTGGTCGTCATCGGCGGGGCTGTGCTGGTGATTCTCCGGGGGCGGGAGAACAAGGCGGGGGAGTAGGGGGTATTCCGGCGGAGGCCGCCCTCGACTTCTCGTAAGTTGCGAGGTGGTGCTCGACCACCTGGAGGGCATCGGCCGGACCAGGGCCGAGTTCTTGGAGCGTTGACGCGAATCATGGGTGCTCCAGGGACTGTCGATCACATGGTGATGAGGCGGCTTGTGAAGCCGTCCTGGACGAGGGATTCATACGCGTCCCGCACGTCGGCCGGGACCTCCTGGTCGACGGCGAAGCCGAGTTTCGGGTACTCGATGATCCGCTGGAGGTCGCCGACGAGCATGTCGAGGACGAGCTTCTCGTCGCCGATGGACTTCAGGTAGTCGTCGAACTCCAGCGGCTCCGAGGCGCAGAGGAATTCGACATCGGGCCAGAGCCTGCGGGCGGTCGCGTACGACCGGCGTTCCATGTAGGGCTTGCAGACGAGCAGCACGGTGGTCGGGGTGATGCCGGCGGCGGCGAGGGCCTCGCGGGAGAGGGTGATGTTCTGCCCGGTGTTGCCGGCGTTCGGTTCCAGCAGGATCGCCTCGGTGGGGACGCCCAGTTCGATGGCGTGCTCGCGGAAGTGGACGGCCTCGCCGCGTGGGAAGACGTCGACGGTGGTGGGGCTGTTGCCGCCGGTGAAGACCAGGGTGGGGAACAGCCCGGCGCGGTACAGCCCGGCGGCGTGGGTGGCGACGCCGAGGTCGTGACTGCCCAGGCCGATCGCCGCGTCGGCGGGGCGCGGCTGATGGTGCAGCTGGTGGTAGTCCCAGATCCGCGCGGCCTGGTGCCACTGGTCCTCGGTGATGGCCTGCTGGTCGTCGCTCACGGCTCTCTCCCTGTCACCGTCGCGAGGGGCCGGCCGGCCCCTCGCTCATGGCCTTCACGCCCTCGATACTGCGCAGTTGGTGCACGAGCCCGTACTGCGCGGCCGTACGCGTGGCCTGATCGAGGACGCGGAGCCCATCATCCCGGGTCGCCGCGTCGGAGAGCAGGATGTGGCCGTGGGCGGTGTCCAGCCGGACTCTTTCCATGGGCGAGTCGGTGTTCCCGCTGCCACGGGCGACGTCGATGAAGTGCAGGGCCTGGCCGAGGTCGCCGGCGCCACGACGGGCCAGGGCGATCTTCTGGTGTGCCACCGACCAGTCGTCAGGTTCGGCGAGATCCTCGAAGTCTCGGACCGCGGCTCGCATGACGCGGGTCGCGTAGTCGTGCCGGCCCTTCTTGCTCAGCGCGGTACCCACCCACAGGCGGGCCCTGGCGCGGTCCCGGCGGGAGAGCCGGTCGTCGTCGGTGAGGGTTTCGTAATGGCGGGCGGCGATCTCCAGCTCGCCGGACATTTCGGTGACCACGGCGAGGGAGAGGTCGAGCTGCGCGATCCGCCGCGGGATGCCGAGCTGGACGAAGACCGAGCGAGCCCCGGCGTATGAGTGCTGGGCGGACAGTGGTCCGAGCAGGCGACCCTGGTCGCGTTTGAGGTCGCCGAGGAGCGCGGTCGAGCGGGCGAAGAGGTACAGGCCCTTGTCGTCCAGTTCCCGGACATCGAAGCGGACCAGCCAGCGGCTGAGCAGGCTGTCCGCGAAGGCGAACTTCTGACGGGAGAGCGCGACTCCGGCCCGGTCCAGGTCCTCGGCCCACGACTCGTACGCCCAGAGACGGGGTCCGGTGTCGTTGACGTGCCGGGCGGGATGCCGCGCCGGACCGGTCAGCTCGGCCATGAGCATCTCGAAGCGCAGGTGGGCAGAGGCGTCCGCACGTGCGAGGGCGGTGTCGAGCATGGCCTGGGTGTCGGGTCTGGGTGCGGTGTCAGCGCGCTTGCTCTCCCATTTCGAGACGGTGGCGACGGCCACGCCGAGGTGCTCGGCGAAGGCCCGCACGCTCAGCCGCAGGGCGAGACGGAGCGCTCTGGTCTCCAGGCCGGTCCAGTGGTGCACGGTCGCCACACGTCACTCCCTTCCACCACCATCGAAGCAGAACGCGTGCGGGCGGCGGGACGAAAGTGGAACGGAAGTAGAACGGCCGGTGATTGGCCGCAGGTTCGGCGACATCCATGCTCGGAACCATGTCGCAACCCACCACGCGGCCTCGTCCGACCGGGCACCCCGGTTACAGCGAGACGCTGCCGCGCGTCCCCGAAAGCGCCGGGACCGCACGCCGTCTGGTACGCGCCGCCCTCTCCGCTTGGGGGCTGAACGATCTGACGGACGACAGTCTCCTGATCGTCTCCGAACTCGTGGCCAACGCCGTACGGCACGCCCGGCGGGACTCGATCCGCGTGATGGTGGAACGCCGGACACCGCGCACGGTCCGCGTTGCTGTGGCGGACTTCTCCCTTGACCGGCCCGAGCCAAACCCACGGACGGCTGACGCGGAGGACGGGCGCGGACTCTTCCTCGTCACGGCACTCGCAACGAACTGGGGCGCCGACGAGCGCCGCTGGGGGAAGGTCGTATGGGCGGAACTGGAGGGACACGGGTGACCGACGAGACCCCCGCGCGCAGCATGGCCCGAGCCCACCTGTCCCAGTTGATCGACATGTTCGGCATGGACGGCTGCCTGCGGGTCAGCACGGACTCGGCCTCGGACACCGGCGACTCGACCCCGGGCAGGGCCTCCGGCGGGGACGAGCCGCAGGGCGACGACCAGACCTGAAGGACGCCTTCTCCGGTGGGCGGCCTCCCGCCCGCGCCGAGTGATGGTTACCCAAAGTGGCAGGCCGGGCGATGGGCAGCGGTGAACCCCCAGCTCACAGCCCCCCGCCGACACGCGTTTCCTCCCAAGGCCAGCCGTACGGCAAGATGGGTGTGTCTGCCCACTGCCTGATTTCAAGCTGCCGGACGGTTTCTCTTGGCTGAGTTCATTTACACCATGCGCAAGGCGCGCAAAGCGCACGGCGACAAGGTGATCCTCGACGACGTCACCCTGAACTTCCTGCCGGGGGCGAAGATCGGCGTCGTCGGTCCGAACGGTGCCGGTAAGTCGACCGTGCTGCAGATCATGGCGGGGCTGCAGCAGCCCTCCAACGGTGACGCCTACATCTCCCCGGGCTACAGCGTCGGCATCCTGCTCCAGGAGCCCCCGCTCAACGACGCGAAGACGGTCCTGGAGAACGTCCAGGAGGGCGTCGCCGAGATCAAGGGCAAGCTCGACCGGTTCAACGAGATCGCCGAGCTGATGGCGACCGACTACTCCGACGCGCTGCTCGACGAGATGGGCAAGCTCCAGGAGGAGCTGGACCACGCCAACGCCTGGGACCTCGACGCCCAGCTGGAGCAGGCCATGGACGCCCTGGGCTGCCCGCCCGGCGACTGGCCCGTCACCAACCTCTCCGGTGGCGAGAAGCGCCGTGTCGCGCTCTGCAAGCTGCTCCTGGAGCAGCCCGACCTGCTGCTCCTCGACGAGCCCACCAACCACCTCGACGCCGAGTCGGTGAACTGGCTGGAGCAGCACCTCGCCAAGTACCCGGGCACCGTCGTGGCCATCACCCACGACCGGTACTTCCTGGACAACGTCGCCGAGTGGATTCTTGAACTCGACCGCGGCCGCGCCTACCCCTACGAGGGCAACTACTCCACCTACCTGGAGACCAAGCAGACGCGTCTGAAGGTCGAGGGCCAGAAGGACGCCAAGCGCGCCAAGCGGCTCAAGGAAGAGCTGGAGTGGGTGCGGTCCAACGCCAAGGGGCGTCAGGCCAAGTCCAAGGCTCGCCTCGCCCGCTACGAGGAGATGGCGGCCGAGGCCGACAAGATGCGGAAGCTGGACTTCGAGGAGATCCAGATCCCGCCGGGCCCGCGTCTGGGCAGCATCGTCGTCGAGGTCAACGACCTCAACAAGGCGTTCGGCGAGAAGATCCTCGTCGACGACCTGAGCTTCACCCTGCCGCGCAACGGCATCGTCGGCATCATCGGCCCGAACGGCGCCGGCAAGACCACGCTGTTCAAGATGATCCAGGGCCTGGAGACCCCGGACTCCGGCGGCATCAAGGTCGGCGACACGGTCAAGATCTCCTACGTCGACCAGACCCGCGCCAACCTCGACCCCAAGAAGACGCTGTGGGAGGTCGTGTCCGACGGGCTCGACTACATCAACGTCGGCCAGGTCGAGATGCCGTCCCGCGCCTACGTCTCCGCGTTCGGCTTCAAGGGCCCGGACCAGCAGAAGCCGACCGGCGTGCTGTCCGGTGGTGAGCGCAACCGCCTCAACCTGGCGCTCACCCTCAAGCAGGGCGGCAACCTGCTGCTCCTCGACGAGCCCACCAACGACCTCGACGTCGAGACGCTGTCCTCGCTGGAGAACGCGCTGCTGGAGTTCCCCGGCTGCGCCGTGGTCGTCTCCCACGACCGCTGGTTCCTGGACCGGGTCGCCACCCACATCCTCGCCTACGAGGGTGACTCCAAGTGGTTCTGGTTCGAGGGCAACTTCGAGTCCTACGAGAAGAACAAGATCGAGCGGCTCGGCGCCGACGCAGCGCGTCCGCACCGCGCCACCTACAAGAAGCTGACCCGGGGCTGATCGCACCTTGCGCCACATCTACCGATGCCCCCTGCGCTGGGCGGACATGGACGCGTACGGCCACGTCAACAACGTGGTGTTCCTCCGCTATCTGGAGGAAGCCCGTATCGACTTCCTGTTCCGCCCGGACAAGGACTTCCAGCAGGGGTCGGTCGTGGCGCGCCACGAGATCGACTACAAGCGGCAGCTCGTCCACCGGCACCATCCGGTGGACGTCGAGCTGTGGGTCACCGAGATCCGGGCCGCGTCCTTCACCATCACCTACGAGGTGAAGGACGCGGACCTCGTGTACGTACGGGCCTCCACCGTCGTCGTGCCCTTCGACTTCGAGGCCCAGCGGCCGCGCCGGATCACCGCGGAGGAGCGGGAGTTCCTCCGGGAGTACCGGGACGAGGCCGCCGAGGAGGAGGCCGTCGCCGCATGACGGTGCTCCACCTCGCCGACGGGACGGAAGCGGCCGACCTCGCCGCCTTCCTCACCCGGCTGCTCCGCTACGACCGTGCGGCCGCGGTACGCCTCCAGGCGGCCGGGACCGCGCTCGCCGTGTTCGGACGGCCGCCCTCCTTCGAGGTGCTCGCCGTCCGCGCGGTACGCCTCGCCAAGCCGTACGAGGACGGGCTGGACGCCACTCTCGACATGACCGTCTCCGCGGGCGAGCTGCTGGAGTCGGTGGACGAACGCGCGGCCACCGCCGCCGTGCCCGCCGCCGTCACCGGGCCCCCGTGGGCCGGTGTGCTGCCGCCGCGCGCCGGGTGGCGGGCCGAGCCGGGGCTGCCCGGACCGGCGGTGCTGCACCGGACGGTCGCCGGGTCGGTCGCCGAATTCCGCTCCCGTATCGAGGAGTTGGCGCCCGAGCTGCGTACCCGGGCCGAGCTGGACCGGATCGGGCGGGAGATCTGGTCCCGTGAGGTCGGGCCGACCCGGCTGCCCGTGCGGGCCGTGCACGCGGCGCACTCGCTGGGCTTCCTGCGTCCCCCCGGGCCCGACAGCACCGAGGAGACCGGTCTGTTCTCCTCCGGGGCCTGGCTCCGGCTGCGCACCCCCTACGGGTCCGTCGCCGTGCGGCGGGCCGGGCTGGGCGCGCTGGGCGTCAGCGTGCGCTGAACCCCCGTACGAACAGCTTCACTCCGCCGTGTTCACCATCGACGCGGCCGCGTACGTCAGGTAGTTCCACAGCGTCCGCTCGTGCTCCTCGGACAGGTCCAGCTCGTCCACCGCGTCCCGCATGTGCCGCAGCCAGGCGTCGTGCGCGGCCCGGTCCACGGCGAAGGGCGCGTGCCGCATCCGCAGCCGGGGGTGGCCGCGCTCCTGGCTGTAGGTGGTGGGGCCGCCCCAGTACTGGATCAGGAACAGGGTGAGCCGCTCCTCGGCCGGCCCGAGGTCCTCCTCCGGGTACATGGGCTTCAGCAGCGGGTCCTCCGCGACGCCCTCGTAGAAACGGTGGACGAGCCGGCGGAAGGTCTCCTCCCCGCCGACCTGCTCGTAGAAGGTCTGCTCCTGAAGCGTGCCACGTCGGATCTCGTTCACCCGTCCATGGTCTCAGACCGGGGGGCCCAGGACTCAAGGCGTAGGACCCGGCCGACCGGCCGCCGCCGCGCCCCCGAAACGCCCCTAATGTGGACATATGGGCGCCTACGACTCCGAGCTGACCGCCGTGGCCGCCGAGGCGCGGGCCGCGCTGATCCGGCAGATCGACCGCGACGGCGCCTGGCGCGCGGACCCCGTCTGGCGGGAGGCGTTCGCCGGGGTGCCCCGGCACCTGTTCGTGCCGTACTACTACGTCGGTGTCTTCGGCGGCTACGAACGGCACGCGGCCGACGACCCCGATCCGGCCGGCCGGGAGCGCTGGGCGCGCGGCGCCTACGCGGACGCCCCGCTGGCCACCCGGCTGCACGACGGTGAGCTGGTCTCCTCCAGCAGCCAGCCCTCGCTGATGGCGCGCATGCTGGTCGCGCTGAGGGTCCGGGCCGGCGACCGGGTGCTGGAGGTCGGCACCGGCACCGGCTACAACGCGGCCCTGCTCGCCCACCGCCTCGGCGACGACTCCCTGGTCACCACGGTCGACATGGAGGACGAGATCACCGGGCCGGCCGCGCGCAACCTCAGCGTGGCCGGGTACGACCCGGTGGTGATCACCGGCGACGGGGCGTACGGGGTACCCGCGCACGCCCCCTACGACCGGATCATCGCCACCTGCATGCTGCCCACGGTGCCGCGCCCCTGGATCGACCAGTGCGCGCCCGGCGCCCGGATCATCGCCCCGCTCAACAACGGACTGCTCGCCCTCACCGTCGACGGGTCCGGCCGCGCGGAGGGCCGCTTCCTGCGCACCGGCGCCTACTTCGTGCCGCTGCGCGGGGCCGGCCGGGCGCCCGCCGAGCCGGCGTCCACGCGGGAGTTGCCGGGCCGGGCGTGCGAGCAGGAGTCGTTCCGCTTCCTGCTCGGGCTCGTCCGGGGCGCGCTGGAGCCCTCGCGGGCGTACGCGCTGTGGGAGAGCGCGGGCATGCCGGACCGCGAACGGTACGGCGTCACGGTCAGCGGCCCCCGCGTCTGGGCCTGGCTGGACGACCCTGAGGGCCGCCACGCCTGGCCGCTGCCGTGAGTGCCCCGGTTGCTCAGCCCCGGCGGACGGTGATCGTCGTCCAGGCGCCCACGTGCACCCGGTCGCCGTCCTGGAGCGGAACCGGTACGAACGGCTGGATCGGCTCGTCGGAGCCGTTGACCGTGGTGCCGTTCGTCGAGTTCTGGTCCACGACCGCCCAGCCGCCGTCCGGCTGCTGCACCAGCACCGCGTGCTGGTGGGAGACCCCGGGGTCCTCCGGCGGCACCGACAGATCGACGTCCGGGGTGTCGCCGGTGGAGTGCCGGCGGCGGCCGATGGTCACCTGGTTGCCGGTGAGCGTGCGCTGCTGCTCGGGGGAGTACGCGGGCAGGTTGAGCCCCGCTGCCTCCGGGCCGGAGCGCTGCATCATCGCCATGAAGTAGTCGCGGTCCGGGCCGATGGTCGCGGTCCAGGTCGCCGGTCCCTGGGGGGCCTGCGGAGCCTGGGCGTAGCCCTGCGACTGGCCCGGTCCGGGCTGCGGGTAGCCGTAACCGCCGCCGGCACCGCCGGAGGGGGCGTTCGACGGGGGCGGGGAGATCACCCAGTCGTCGTCGGCGAAGGACGGGTTGCCGGCCGGGGCACGCCCGCTCTCCGGCGGGAAGCCGGCCGGCGCGGACGGGCCGGACGGGCCGGGCTGCGGGGGAGCCTGCCGGGAGGGAGCCGCCCCGAAGGCCGACGGCTCACGCCCGAAGGGCGGGGGTCCAGGCGGGCCACCCTGACCGGAGGGACCGCTGGACCCGCCGGGGGCGCCGGGGGCACCGGGGCCGCGCCGGCCACCGAAGTCGCCCGGAACACCGGAGCCGCCCTGGTGACCGGGGGCGCGCTGCCCGCCGAAGTCGCCGGGAGCACCGGGCCCGCCCTGGTGACCGGGGCCGCGTCGGCCACCGAAGTCGCCGGAAGCGCCCGAGCCACCGGAGCCCGCCGGGCCGCCGGCGACGCCCTGGGCACCGAAGCCTCCAGAGTTGCCGGAGCCGCCTTGGCCGCCGAAGCCCCCCGAGTTGCCGGGACCACCCTGGCCACGGAAGCCGCCGGAGTTGCCGGGACCTCCCTGACCGCCGTGACCCCCGGGCCCGCCAGGTGTACCAGGACTACCAGGACTACCGGGACCCCCAGGGCCGCCATAGCCGGGCCCGTGCCCCCCGGAGCCCCCTGGACCCCCGACACCACCCGGAGCCCCAGGCCCACCGGGACGGCCGGGCTGCCCCGGCCCTCCCTGCTGACCAGGACCGGGAGGGCCAGAAGGACCGGGAGGACCGGTAGGGCCAGGCCCGCCCGGCCCCCCGGGACGGCCGGGCTGTCCCGGCCCGCCGTCGAACCCCGGCGGAGGACCGGATCGGCGCTCGCCGTAGGGGGAAGGTCCGCCGGAGGTGGGCGGCGGGGAGGCCGGACGGCGCTCGGCGCCGAACGGCGTCGGGCCCGAGGGCTCGGTGTCGAACGAGGGTATCGGCTCGGCGGACCGGTTCACCTGCGAGGGCCGGGAACCGTGGTAGTCGAACCCGTCACCGCCGCCGCCGTACGGCTGGCTCGGCGGCTGGTAGCGCGGCTGCTGCTGCCGGGGCGGGGCCGCCGGGGTGTACGAGGTGGCGGTGTTGGTCAGGAAGTTCCACCGGCACTCCTCGCAGAAGGGTGCGCCGCCCTCGCGGGGCGTACGGCACTGCGGGCACAACTGCGCCTCGCCGCCGGGGGACGGTCGTCCCTCGTCGTGGGACGGCGGGAACCCGTAGCCGCCGCCGGACGGGGGCGGGGGCGGAGGCGGAGGCACGGCACCGGCCATGCGGTGACCGCAGACCTCGCACCAGTCGTCGGAACCCGACTGGTGTCCGTTCGGGCAGGTCGGCATGTCGGTGCTACCCCTTCTGCTGAGGTATCGGTGGCTACAGGGCCCCTGTCGCCAGGGTCACTTCTTGACGCGAACAGTCTTCGTGGAACGGGTCTCGAGTGTCATCTCGTCGGCCTCCGCGACCTTCGCCTTCAACCGCACAGTACCGGTCGGGGCATCGACCACGTCCACCACCTTCGCAAGCAGTTTCGCAGTATCCGCGTTCCCCGACACCCCCGCGAGCTGGACGGCACGTCCCAGTTTGGCCGTTGCTCCGTCCACATCACCGGCTTTGCGAAGGTCCAGCCCTTCCCGGATGACCTGTGCCAGTTCGGCCTGACCGGTGTAGTGGGCGACCTGGGAGTTGAGCGAGGTCGAGGCCGCCATGTCGTCGGTCCACACGGCCCGTACGAGCCCCTGCGCGCCGAGGTTCTGTACCTGTCTGTCCGGTCGGGCCGCCACCAGGGACACCCGCGCGGCCAGCATCTCCTGGCCCAGCCCGGCCACCGGGACCTCCACGCAGAGGTGGTAGTCGCGGGACTCGTCGCCCCAGGAACCGGTGGGGTAGTCCCCGGCGCGGGGACCCGCCTCGGTGCGCCGGTCGGTCAACTCCGCGACAGTGGGCGCGACTTGCTTGATGAACTTGATGTTCGTGCCGACCGGCGTCCACACCCGCAGGGCGACGTCGGCGACCTCCTTGCCCATCGTCGACTCCATGATCCGGGTGAAGTCGGCCGTCAGCCGGGCGGGATCGGCGACGATGTCGGCGGTGCCGAGCAACGCCGAGGCGATGCCTGTGACTTCTTTCACTTCCCAGTCGGTGCCCACGCCCCGCGCGTCACAGGTGAACCGCCCGGCACACGCGTCCAGGGCGTCCTTCAGCTCGGCGGCCGACTCGTGCTCGTTGCGCCCGTCGGTCAGCAGGATGCCGTGCCTGATCGACACGTCGGCCCCGGCCAGCAGCCGGTCCGCCAGCCGCAGCCAGGTGCCGATCGCGGTGCCGCCGCCCGCGCTGAGCCTGCGCAGCGCCTGCCTGGCCTGGGCCCGGGTGGTGGCGTCGGCCACGGCGAGCCGCCCGCCGCCCGGATAGACCTCGCGCGCGACATGGGTGCCGTCGACCACCCCGAAGTGCGTCCCGTCGCGCAGGGTGTCGATGGCGGCGGCCGTGGCGTCGCGGGCGTTGCGCATCTTGGTGGGCGGGTAGTCCATCGAGCCGGAGCAGTCCACCATGAGCACCACGGCGGCCGGGGCACCGGGACCGGCGGGCGCGCCGCCGCCCGAGGCCGTCACGGTCACGATGGCGTTGACCTCCCGGCCGCCCTCCGGCAGGAACTCGTTCTGGTAGACGTCCACCGAGAACCGCGGCCCGCCCGGCTTGGCGAAATTGGCCATGCTGGATCACATCCCCCTCGGACCCGCCCGCTCCCCGCGAGGCGGTGCGTTCTGGCGGACCGGTCCCCTCCGTGTCCGCCCGTGCTTCCCCGTACGTGAGGCCGCCGTGTCCGCGTGCGGTCACCCGGGCGGAGACGGCCTCAGGCCGATCCTGCCCCCTGCGGCGGCGCGGGGAACGGCACGACGGCCACTGTTACGTTGTCGTGGCCCCCGGCGTCCAGCGCGTGCCCCACCAGCACCCGCGCGGCGTGCAGCGGGCGGGCCGCCGCGTCCGGGGGCAGCACCTCGGCCATCTCCTCGGGCGCCTCGGCGTAGTTCCACAGCCCGTCGGTGCACACCAGCACCACACCCGGCCGGTCGGGCTTGAACGAGGCGGTGTGCGGCTCCAGTTCGTAGGCGTCGGCGCCGAGCCAGCCGGTGATGGCGTGGGCGCGCTCGTCGGCGTACGCCTCCGCCTCGTTCATCAGGCCGGCCGCCACCATCTGGGCCGCCCAGGAGTCGTCCTCGGTCAGCCGGGCCGGGGGCGCGGAGCGGTCGTCCGGCACCCAGTAGGCGCGGCTGTCACCGACCCAGCCCACCACCAGCAGGCCGGAGGCGACCACCGAGGCGACGATCGTGCAGGCCGGGGCGTTCTGGTGCGGGGCGTGCTCACGGGCGCCGTCGGGCCGCTCCGCGAGCGAGTCCACGGCCTTGGCGGCGGCCACGATCGCCTCGTGCATCGCCGCCTGCGGATGAGTGCCGCGCGGCAGGGCGGCCAGCAGCACGTCACCGGCCGCGCGTGCGGCGGCGGTGGACGCCTCGTCGGGGCGGGTCGCGGAGGAGACGCCGTCGCAGACCACGGCGAGCGCGGCGGGCGAGCCGTCGGGCAGCGCGGTGTGCGCCACGGCGAAGTCGTCCTCGTTGCGGTGGTGGCGCAGGCCGCGGTCGCTGACGGCGGCCACCGGGCCCGCCTCCCGCTCCATGTGGTCACGTTCGCGGGGCTGGGCGTGCCCGCAGTTCTCGCAGTAGCCGTCGCCGTCCACCCGGCCCGCGCGGCAGGCCACGCACACCTGCGCGGGGGCCTCGGCACGCGGGTCGGGGGCCTGCAACGGGTAATCCTCAGGCTCGTCGGGCTCGTCGGGCTCGGCGGGCCGGTCGAAGCGCACCCCGGACGCGGCCGGTTCGGGCCGGGGCAGCGGGGAGCCGGCGGAGTCGGTGCCCGGCACGTCGGCGGCGCGGTGGGCGCGCGGCTCGGTGCTGCCGGTGGTGGCCGGCTCCGGCTCGGGCCAGTCGACGTCGCCGTCCGGAGCGCCGGTCATGGTCAGCGTCGGCTGGTCCGCGGGCGGCGCGGGCACCGCGGACAGGTCGTATCCGCACGCGCCGCAGAAGAGGTCGCCCGCCTCGAGCGGCTCCGCGCAGCTCGGGCACTTGGGCAGTGCGGCCTGCTGGGGCATCTGTGACATGACTACACCCACGTCCGGGGGCGGTAACGGTTGGCCCGTTCCACCAGTTCGATCCTCTCCTCGCCGCCGGGCGCCAGCCGGGCCAGCGTGCGGTAGGCGCGCTCCAGACCGAAGCGGAGATTCCGCTCGTCCAGACCGCTGCCGAGCAGCACCCGTGGGCCGGTGGCCGGTGGAGCGGTGCCCTGACCCCTGGAGAGTATCCAGTCCAGGGCGCAGCCGAGGACTTCGGCCGACAACCGCTCGCGCCGCGCCGGGTCGAGCCCGTACGCGTCCAGCGCCTCGACCTGGTCCGCCGCGGCGGACAGGTCGTCCAGGAACGGTACGTCACCGGCGGCAGCCGTGCGTCGCCGCAGCCGCGCCCGGACCGCCGCGACCCGCGCGGCCGTGTAGTGGATGGACGACTCCGGCACCGACTCCAGCGTCCGTACGGCGCCCGCCCGGTCCCCGCTCACCAGCCGCACCCGGGCCAGGCCGAACGCGGCGCTGACGAAGCTCGGATCGGTCGCCCACACCAGCCGGTAGTACTCGGCGGCGTTGTCCTGCTGTCCCAGCACCTCCGCGCACAGGCCGAGCGCCAGCTTGGGCGCGGCCTCGCCGGGAAACGCGTCGTAGATCGCGTCGAAGGCGAGGGCGGCGCTCTCGAAGTCGCCGGCGACCAGGGCGGCCACGCCCCGGTACCAGACCACCCGCCAGTCGTCGGGCCGTTCCTCGTCCAGCCGGGCCAGCGTCGCCCGCGCGGCCTCCCGGTCGCCGTGCTCCAGCAGGGCGCGCACCCTGCGCAGCCGGGTCTCCACGCCCTGGGCCGGCGCCGCGTCCAGCGCGCCGAGCAGTTCGGCCGGAGCGGAGGCGGCGAGGCCGGCCAGGAAGCCGGCGTCGGGGTCGTTCGGGTCCACCAGCGGTACGGGCAGCGCCAGCGCGGCGGCCGGGCTGTCGACCTCTCCGACCAGCGCGGGCGGCAGGCCGGGCGGACGGCCGGACCCGGGCAGCGGGCGCGCGCCGAGGCGGGACACCTCGCCGTCCAGTGCCGGGAACAACTCGGTGTCGGTCACCCGGACTTCGGGCCCGAACAGGGTCGACAGCGCGGGCCGCGCCTGCCCGGTGCTCAGCGACACCACCTCGCGCAGCACTCCGGTCAGCTGGTCGGCCATCTCCTGCGCGGAGGCGAACCGGCGGGCCGGGTCCGGGTCGGTGGCGCGGACCAGGAAGCGGTAGAAGGACTCGTAGCGCCGGAACACCTCGACGGTGTCCGGGTCGGGCAGCGAATCCGCGTAGACGCTGGTGTAGCCCTGGAAGTCGAAGGTGAGGACGGCCAGGGTGCGGCCCACCGTGTACAGGTCGCTGGCGGCCGAGGGGCCGACATCGGCGACCTCGGGAGCCTGGTAGCCGACCGTGCCGTAGATCGCGGACTCCTCGTCGTCCACGCGGCGCACGGCGCCCATGTCGATCAGCTTGAGCTGGTCCTCGGTCTGGATGGCGTTGTCGACCTTGAAGTCGCAGTACAGCAGGTTGCGGCTGTGCAGATGGCCGAGCGCCTCCAGCGCCTCGATGCCGTACGCGCACGCCTGCTCCACCGGCAGCGGGTCCCGCCTGCCGTCCGGGGCGCGGCGGGCGTTGGCGATCTCCTTCAGCGACCTGCCGCCGACGTACTCCATGACGATGTAGCCGTCGAGCGAGCCGGTGCGCTGGTCGAGGTGCTCGACGAAGTTGTAGATCCGCACGATGCCCGCGTGCTCGATCTCCGCCAGGAACCGGCGCTCGGAGATCGCCGCCGCCATCGCGTCCTGGTCACCGGTGTCCAGCAGGCCCTTGAGCACCACCCAGCGGTCGGACACCGCCCGGTCCACCGCGAGGTAGATCCAGCCGAGCCCGCCGTGCGCCAGACAGCCCGCCACCTCGTACTGCCCGTGCACGATGTCCCCGGCGCGCAGCTTGGGCACGAAGGAGTACGGGTGCCCGCACTTGGTGCAGAACCCCTCGGTGCGGCCCGGCCGTTCCCCGCGCGCCCGGCCGACCGGCGCCCCGCAGTCCGAGCGGGAGCAGTACCGCTTGCGCTCGGGCACCTGAGGGTTGTCCAGCACCATCGCGCGCGGGTCGGGCCTCGGCACCTGCGGCACCGCGACCAGACCGGCGCCCAGCCGGCCGCGCCCCGAGGGACCCGACGGCGAGGCCGAGCCGCGCACCGACACCGAGCGGCCGCCCGGCTTCCCCGCCGGCGAGCGGGAGAGCCGCCCCGACACCGAGCGCCGGGAGCGGGCGGACTGCGAGGAGCCGCGGGTGGCACCGCCGTCGATCCCGCTCGGCGCGGAGCCGGCCCCACCGCCCGGCTCCGGGGCCTTCGGGGAGACCACCGGGGCCAGTCCGCAGGTGTCGCAGTACAGCTCGCCGCCGCCCATGTCCTCGTACGTGCCCGCGCAGTCCGGCCGCTGGCAGGTGCGCCGTTCCTCGCTCACTCCCCGTCCCCCATGTCGTCCGCCGTGGCGTCCTCGGGCGCGTACTGCTCCGGTACCCGCGGCGGGGCCAGCAGTTCGGCGGCCGCGTGCTGGTAGCGCAGGACCGCCTGCTCGGCCACGCGCAGGTCGCAGGGCGCGCTCCACAGCATCCGGCGGGCGGCGTCGTACCGCTCGATCAGCAGCCGGTCCTCGGCCAGGCCGTGCCGGGTGACCTTCGCGCGGTAGGCGTCCAGCCGGCCGCGCAGCTCGGCGCGGACCGCGAGCGGCGCGGTGACCGCCGTCAACGACTCGCGGGCGCGCAGCAGTTCGTCCTCCGCCCGCTGCTCCAGCGACTCCAGCAGCGGGGACAGGCGGTGCCAGCGGGCGTGGCGGCGGTGCTCGGCCGCCGTCGCCAGCTGCTCCTGGAGCACGGTCGGCGGGCCGCTGACCACCGGTACCTCGGTCGCGGCGATCTTCGCCAGTACCTCACCGCGCGCGGTACGCGCCTCGGCCAGGGTGCGGTCGGCGCGGGAGAGCACGTCCCGCAGCCGGATCAGCCGCTCCTCGGCGTCCTGCCGGACGGTCAGCACCGCCTCGATCTCCCGGCGCACGTCCTCCAGCGCCCGCGCCTCCCGGTCGTACACCGTGGTATCCGGGCGGCCGCCGCCGGGCGCGGAGCCGCCCCCGGCCGGCACCCAGTGCGCCAGCGGATCGCGCACGACCTCCTCGCGCAGCCCGGTCAGGGTGCGGGTGATGCCCTCCAGGTCGTCCCCGGAGGGGTGTTCGCCGGGGCGGACGCCGACGGAGTGCGCCAGCCGGCGGGTGCGCTGGAGTTCGGCGGCCAGCAGGTCGATCCGGGCGGGCAGCGCCGACCACACCGCGTCGGCGGCCACCACCATGTCCAGCGAGGACGCGTACAGCTCGTTCATCCGGTCCACCAGGGCGGCCAGCGTGAAGCTCTCGCTGAGCACGGCCGGACCCGAGACGCCGCCGGCCACCGTGACCGACTCCCCGCGCAGCAGCCCGGTCAGCTCCACCAGGTCCTCCCGGCTGGACCAGCGGCGCCGGGAGCGGATCTCGCGGGCCTCGCGCACGGCGGCCGTGTACGCGTCGAAGCAGGTCCACAGCAGGGTGATCGACGCCTCCGTGGCGGCCCACCGCTCCCTGGTGACACCGGTCAGCTCGGCCCCTTCGAGGAGACGGCGGCCGGCGTGGTCCTGGAGCGCGAACAGCGAGGTCTCGATGGCCTCGTGCTCCTGGCCGAGCCGCGCCAGCGCACGGTCCACCTCATCCCGGTCCATCACCGGCCCGGCGGGGTCCGTGACGCCCATCGATCACCTCTCGCTGTGTGGTCGGTCTGGCCCGTGCGTGCTCGGCTTCAGCTCTCGCGCAGGTACTGCGGGGCGGGCGGTCTGGAGGAGCGCGCGTCCTCGCCCAGTGTGGCCGACAGCCACTTGTCGTACGACGCCTGCCAGCCGTCGGCCCGGTAGCCCACCAGGACGCGGTTGACGCGGCGCACCAGGTCGGTGGCGTCCTTCTTCATCGCCACGCCGTAGTACTCGGTGGTGAACGGCTTGCCCAGCACCCGCACCGTGGGGTCCTGCGCGGCCTGGCTGGCGGCCAGCGCGCCGTCGGTGACCACCGCGTCCGCCTCGCCCAGCTGGAGCCGTACCAGGCAGTCCAGCTGGTTGGGCACGGTCGCGGAGAAGTCCGTGGTGGCGGGCAGCGCCTTGCGCTCCCGGTCCGCCTTCAGCCTGCCGTAGGCGGTCGAACCGGCCGCCGTGCAGACCTTCTTGCCGGCCAGCGAGCCGTCGTAGCCCCTGACGGTGGAGGCGTCGGGGACGAGGAGCTGCTGGCCGGTCTTGAAGTAGGGCGCGGAGAACGCCACGTCGCGCAGCCGGTCGCAGGTGATGGTCATCGTCCGGACCACCATGTCGACCGTGCCGTCCTGGATCGCGGGGATGCGCTGGCTGGTCGGGATCGCCTTGAACTGGACGTCGTCCGGGCTGCCGAGGATGTCCTCGGCGATGCGGTGCACGAGGTCGATGTCGAAGCCCTCCAGCTCCGCGCCCTCGGTGCTGGGGTTGCGGTAGCCCCAGCGGTAGCTGTTCTGGTCGATGCCCACGATCAGCTTGCGCCGGTCGCCCTTGCGGGCCTTGATGGCGTCGATGGTCGGGCCGTCCGAGCCGGACGGGGGAGGGGTGCGGTTCTGCGCCGCCGACTCCACGCAGTCGTCCGCGCGGGCCGGGCTGCCGCTGACCAGGCTCCGGCCCACCGGTCCGGCGCCGGCCGCCGGGTGCGCCTGCGTACGCGGGAGCAGCATGGCGAACGCCAGTGCCAGCGCGCACAGCACCGCCATCGCCCCTACCCCGCCCCAGCCGCGCAGCCAGGTGCGCGTCCGCGCCGCCTCCATCGCCTGGCCCCCTGTCACCGGTACTCCGAAAGCCTGCGCCCGATGCCGAACACCGCGCCCGCCGCGCCCAGGACACCGAGCGCGGCCGCGCCCCCGGGCAGCCCGGCCATGGCGTCCCGGCCGTCGGCGGCGGCCCGGTCGAACTCCGTCTGCTCATGGCCGAGCGCGCGGGTCAGGCTGCCGTCCACGCCGTCGAAGGCGGCGCCGGTGGTGTCGTCGGCCCCGATCACCTGGTCCAGCGCGCGCTGGTAGTTGCCCCGCTCGTCCTCGTCACGGGCGGCCCGGTGCCGCTTCTTCCACTCGGCCGTGTCGCCCAGGGCCGAGTCCACCGGCCGGCCGCCCTTGTCGTCGTCGGCGAGCCGCCGGGCCTCGGTGAGCCGGGCGTCCAGCGTGGCGACGTCCCGGTCGAAGGCGTAGTAGTAGGCGTCCTTCTTGCTGCCGTTCACCTCGACGGTCTCCGCTCCGCGCGCCACCAGGCTCAGGTTCTCGTTGCCGCGCGCCTTCAGGGCGGCGATCTGGGCGTTGTGCAGGACGTTCAGGGAACGGATGCCGTGGTCGTAGGAGCCGGACAGCTCGGAGCGGGCCACGGTGTGGCCGACGACCAGCCAGAGCAGCACCACGACGGTCGCGGCCGAGGCGGCGGCCAGACCGTGGTTCACGACGCGGTTGGTCCGGCGGAAGTCCCGGTACTGGGCCAGCCCCAGCGCGGCCAGCGCGAGCAGGCCGAGCGCGATCCCCGCCCAGGGGTAGGGGGTGGCGTCCGCGTAGTCGGCGTCCAGCCGCTGGTTCTCCTTGGTGTACAGGTCCTGCGCGGCCGGGAGCATCTCGGTGCGCATCTTCTCGTCGGCGTACCGCAGGTAGGCGCCGCCCACCGGGTAGCCCTGGCGGTTGTAGACGCGGGCCCGCTCGATCAGGCCCTTGTACTCGGGCAGCAGCCCGTTCAGCTTGCGGACGGTGGCCTCGGACGGGGAGCCCGGCTCGGTGTCGGCAGCCGCGCGGACCAGGCCGGAGGCGGCGGTACGGATGTCGTCCTCGTACCGCTCCCGGTTCGCGGCGCTCTCCCGGGGGCCCGCCAGGAAGCCTGTGGAGGCGGCGGTGTTGGCGTCGGCCAGCGAACGGTAGATCGCGGCCGCGCCCGAGCTGAGCGGCTGGCTGCGGGTCTGCACGTCGTCGGCGGCGCTCGCCCGCTCGCCGCTCTGCCACGCGGTGACCGCGCCGAACGCGACGACCAGCAGGGCGAGTACGGCCCCGATGACCCGCAGCCGGCCCGGCTCGGTGGTCGCGGCGTCCCGCAGCCGCTCGGCCCCCTCGGCGAACGCGGTCCGCCGCACGGGCGGCAGGCCGCCCCGGCCGCGCTGGGCCGGGATGGTCGCGTTGGCCGAGGTGACCGGTGGTGCGGCTGTGGCACCGCTGCGCGGCGGTTGTGTCACCCGACCTCCCCCATGGTCATCCGTCTGGCCGTCAGTATCGCCGCCCCCGCCCCCCTTCGCACCAGCCTTCACCGCATCTTGATCGGATCAGGCGGAGAAGCGGGCCCTACCCCCCTGTCCGGAAACACGCCGTACCCTTCCCCGGCGGTTCCCCGGCGTCGATTCACCGGGAGATGTCAGCGGGTCGTCGGACCCGTGGCCGCCTCCCAGTGCTCGCGGGCCCGTTCCAGTGCCTCGGGGGGCGCGCCCAGGTGGTCGAGGCCGAGCAGGGTGGCGCCCAGGACCGGGGGAGCGGTGACCAACCGGGCTCGCGCGAACGGGGCCCGGACGGCGAGACGGGTGTGGATGCCCTCGTCCAGCCGGGCGTGGCCCGCTGCCAGGACGCTGCCGCCCAGCAGCACCGGGGTGGGCTCGGTGAGGAGGCCGAGGCGGGTCAGGGCGACCGTGGCCATGAGGGTCACCTCCTCCGCGAGGCGGTCGACCAGGGAGCAGGCCACCGGGTCGCCCTCGGCCGCCGTCGAGAAGAGGACCGGGGTCAGTTCATGGCGGCGGGCGGAAGCGAGCCGGCCCAGGTGCAGGGACTCGATCAGGGCGGCCGTCGTGGGCAGCCCGAAGTGGGCCGGGAGGGTGCGGGAGAGGGCGGTCGGCCCGCCCCGGCCGTCCTCCGCGCGGACCGCGTGCCACAGCGCCTCCCCCGCCAGGCTCCAGCCGCCGCCCCAGTCGCCGGAGAGCCGGCCGAGCGCCGGGAAGCGGGCCGTACGGCCGTCGGGGCGCATGCCGGCGCAGTTGATGCCGGCCCCGCACACCACGGCCACGCCCCGCAGCTCCGCCACACCCGCGCGCAGGACGGCGAAGGTGTCGTTGCGCACCGCAACCGAGGCGCCCCACGAGCGCGCGGTCACCGCCGCCGCCAACCGCTCCTCCTCCACCGGGAGATCGGCGTTGGCCAGGCAGGCGGAGATGTGCGAGACGGACGGCACCCCCGCCTCGGCGAGCGCCCGCTCCACCGGCTCGGCGAGGGCCGCCAGCGCCCGCGCCACGCCCACCACCGGGGGCCGGAAGCCCCCGCCGCGCGCCGTGGCCAGCACCTCCTCGGCCGCGCCGACCACGGCCACGTCGGTCTTGCTGTTGCCCGCGTCGACGGCGAGGACGGTCCCGGTCAGGCCCACGCGAGGTGCTCCCGGTTGTGCGCGAGGAGGAGGTCGGTGAGGGTCTCGGCGTACGCGTACTGGCCCACCAGCGGGTGCGCGAGCAGCGCCCGGAACACCCGGTCCCGGCCGCCGCGCAGGGCCGCGTCCAGCGCGAGTTCCTCGTACGCCGTCACGTTCGCCAGCAGCCCCGCGAACAGCGGGTCGACGCCCGGCACCGGGAGCGGCTCCGCCCCGGCCGGGCCGACCGCGGCGGGCACCTCGATCACCGCGTCGTCGGGGAGGAACGGCAGCGTGCCCCCGTTGACCGTGTTCACCACCTGGTACGGGCTGCCCCCGCCGCCCAGCAGGGCGGCCGCCACATCCACGGCCGCCTCCGAGTAGTAGGCACCGCCCCGCCGAGCCAGCAGCGCGGGCTTCTCGTCCAGCGCCGGGTCGGCGTACATCGTCAGCAGCTCCCGCTCCAGCGCCGCGACCTCGGCCGCCCGCGAGGGCTTCAGCCGCTGCTCGCCCACCACCTCGTCGTGCAGGTAGTAGTAGCGCAGGTAGTACGACGGAACGGCGCCCAGCCGCTCCAGCAGCGGGCGCGGCAGCCTGAGGTCGGCGGCGACCGCGTCGCCGTGCTCGGCCAGCAGCCGGGGGAGCACGTCCTCGCCGCCGGGGCCGCCGAGGCGTACGGCGGTCTCCCAGGTGAGGTGGTTGAGGCCGACGTGGTCGAGGTGGACCTCGCCCGGCTCGGCGCCGAGCAGCGCGGCGAACTTCCGCTGGAGCCCGATCGCCACGTTGCACAGGCCGACCGCGCGGTGGCCCTCCTGGAGCAGGGCGCGGGTGACGATGCCGACCGGGTTGGTGAAGTCGATGATCCACGCCTCGGGGTTGGTCCGCCGGACCCGCTCGGCGATGTCCAGCACCACCGGGACCGTGCGCAGCGCCTTGGCGAGGCCGCCCGCACCGGTCGTCTCCTGCCCGAGGCACCCGCACTCCAGCGGCCAGGTCTCGTCCCACTCGCGCGCCGCCTGCCCGCCGACCCTGAGCTGGAGCAGCACGGCGTCCGCGTCCGCCACCCCCGCGTCCAGGTCGGAGGTGGTGACGACCCGGCCCGGGTGCCCCTGCCGGGCGAAGATGCGGCGGGCCAGCCCGCCCACCAGCTCCAGCCGGTCCGCCGCCGGGTCCACCAGCACCAGCTCGGTGACCGGCAGCGCGTCCCGCAGCCGGGCGAAGCCGTCGACGAGTTCGGGTGTGTAGGTCGAACCTCCGCCGACCACGGTCAGTCTCACGGGCGACTCCCTCGCATGCGACGGGCTCCTCGGCCAGCAGGAACCTAGGCGCAGGCGGCAGAGTCCGTCAACGACGCCCGCCCCCGCTCACGACGGTGTGCGGGGGCGCGGTGAAGTGCTACTTGGCCGGGGGCTTCTGCGTGGTGACCGGGGTGGTGAGCGGGTTGGTGGCCAGCGACTGCGGGGAGGTGGCGTTGCTGAACGCCGAGGGCGCGGCGACCGAGGCCGAGGCATCCGGGGTCTCGCCCTCGGGGACCACGGCGGTGGCACCGCCCACGATCGGGATGCTCGCCCTGTCGAAGGCCCGCTTGATCCGCCAGCGCAGCTCGCGCTCGACCGAGACCGACTTGCCCGGCATGGTCTTGGCGGAGACCCGGATGACCATGGAGTCGATCAGCACGCTGTCCAGGCCCAGCACCTCGATGGGGCTCCAGAGCAGCTCGTTCCACGGCTCCTCCTTGCCCATCCTCTCCGCGACCTCGTCCAGCACGGACCTGACCCTGTCCAGATCCTCGTCCGCGCGCACGGTGACGTCCACGCCCGCCGTGGCCCAGCCCTGGGAGAGGTTGCCGATGCGCTTGACCTCGCCGTTGCGGACGTACCAGATCTCGCCGTTGTCGCCGCGCAGCTTGGTCACGCGCAGGCCGACCTCGACCACCTCGCCGGTCGCCACCCCGGCGTCGACGGTGTCGCCGACGCCGTACTGGTCCTCGATGATCATGAAGACGCCGGACAGGAAGTCGGTGACCAGGTTCCGGGCGCCGAAACCGATCGCGACACCGGCGACACCGGCCGAGGCGAGCAGCGGGGCCAGGTCGATCCGGAAGGTGGAGAGCACCATCAGCGCGGCCGTGCCGAGGATGGTGAAGGACGCCACCGAGCGCAGGACCGAGCCGATGGCCGCCGAGCGCTGGCGCCGCCGCTCGTTGTTGACCAGCAGGCCGCTCAGCGGGGACTGGTCCACCACCTGCACGGTGCGGTTCATCCGCTCGATCAGCTTGGTGATGGCCCGGCGCACCACCGCGCGCAGCGCGACGGCGATGATCACGATCAGCAGGATCTGCAGGCCCATGGCCAGCCAGGTCGACCAGTTCTGCTCCACCCAGCTCGCCGCGTCCGCCGCGTTCTGCTGCGCGTCCTGGAGCGAGGGCACGGCCGGGTCCGAGCCCGATGGCGAGGGAGACGGCGAGACTCCGGCGGCCAGCAGGGCGACGGGCAGGGACACGGCGGGTACCTCCATGGTGCTGCGGTCCGCTCCGGCGGGGGCGGGCAAGGTAACGGAAGGGTCACCGGACGGACCGGACCACCACACTAACGGGGCATCGCGCGCGCACTCGCCGGTTCACCGGAGGCCCCCCGCCCCGACCGCGCCTGAGCAGGCCGTGCCGAGCGCGGGGCGCCGCTCGTGTGGTCGAAAACACTTCGAGCCCGTTACCGGCACATGGTGGCGCTCGGACCAGGCATGAGGGGAGACTGAACCAGATCGTCCCGGCGCGAGCCACGCGCCGCCGACGCCCAAGGAGGCCCCCGTGCCGCATGTCCTGGTCCTCAACGCGTCGTACGAGCCCCTCGGCGTCGTACCGCTCCGCCGCGCGCTCGTCCTCGTCCTGGAGAACAAGGCCGTCTCCCTGGAGGAATCCGGCGCCTATCTGCACAGCGCGTCCGTCACAGTCCCCGCACCCAGCGTGGTCCGGCTCAAGCGTTTCGTGCGGGTTCCCTACCGGGGGCCCGTTCCCCTCACCCGGCGCGCGCTGTTCGCACGGGACGGGGGCCGGTGCGCGTACTGCGGCGCCATCGCGACCAGTGTCGACCACGTCATCCCGCGCAGCCGCGGGGGCAAGCACGTCTGGGACAACGTGGTGGCCTCCTGCCGCCGCTGCAACCACGTCAAGGCCGACCGGCACCTGGTCGAGCTGGGCTGGCGCCTGCGCCACCAGCCGGCCCCGCCCACCGGCCTGGCCTGGCGCATCATCGGCACCGGCCATAGGGACCCGCGCTGGCTGCCCTACCTGCAGCCCTACGGCGCGGACGCCGCCCTGGCCCGGATCGACGGCATCTCCGCCTGACGGTCCGGGCCTTCGCGTACCCCCATCGGTGGGTTGCAGCGTGTGCGTCCGCATGTCTTCGGCCGGTTGCCGTGGGCACGGTCATGCCCACCGACCACGTTCACCATGAACGCGGTGGGCGCCGGCCAGGGCAGTTCGTCCACGGCGGGCCGGGGCTCTCCGGGCGGGCTCCGCGGGCCGTGTACAGGGCAGCGCCGGCCGCGAAGGCCGTCAGGGCTGCTGTCCAGGCGGCCGGCTGAGCGCCCGGCTGAAGCGGCCAGGCCCAGAGGGCGGCTGCGGGGCCCTGGGCTCCCGAGAAGGCGAGGGAGGCGGCAGAGACGTAGGCCACAGCGGGGAGCCAGCTCAGGCGGGCGCCGAGGAAGACGGCCGCCGAGGCGCTGAGACCCGCGCAGCCCAGGGTGTTGCGGATCATGGCGGGCGGGCCGAAGGTCTGGGCGTGGCCCAGCACCGCCAGGGGGAGCAGAAGGGCCGCCAGGGCGGTCAGCGACGCCAGCCAGACCAGCCGCAGGGGCCACCAGGGGCGTACGGCCGTACGGTCCAGCTCGTCGGAGCCGGAGCGCAGACTCGCGCCGATCACGGTGGCCGCCGCCAGCGGGGCCAGGGCGATGACGGGCACCCGGCGGGCGGGGTCGAGGTAGGCGTCCAGTGCCCCGGCCCCCCAGACGGCGGCCCCGGTGGTCGCGGCCAGGGCCGCCAGGGTCGGGGGGAGGGCGCGGGAGCGGGCGTAGAGCAGCTGGCCGGGGTTCACAGGGCCGGCACCCCCTCGTCGTCGCAGACCGCGCGGGCCGCGAAGTAGGCGGACAGCCAGACCCGGCGCCGCTCCTCGTCCAGGCCGGCCAGCGCCGCCCGCGCGGCACGGCTCGCCCGCAGGTGGGCACGCGCGGCCGCGTCGCCTCTGGCCTCGTCGGCGTCGAAAGCGCTCATCAGCGGACTCGGCGCGAGGTACGTCTGCACGGCGTCGTCCGCGAGCGTCACGCGCTCGGACTGTCGCTCGCACCGGCCCCGGCCCGTCAGCGCGGCGACCGCCTCGAAGGAGTACCGGTCCGGACGGACCAGCCGGCCCCGGACGAGTGACCAGCCGAGCGGCGTCAGGATCGGCAGTTGCGCCTCACCGGCGCGCGGTCCGCCCTGCCGGTCGGCCCAGCGCACCGGCAGTCCCCGTACACCCCGGAGCCTGCCGGTGACCCCGGACAGGGCCGCGGTGACCTGCGGAAGCAGCTTCCCGTACCGGGCGTTGACACAGACCGCCGGGGTCGTGGAGGTGTCGCACACCTGGCGGCGGAAGAGCGGTTCGGGCTGCCAGGTGGCGTTCCCGCCCTGCACGAGCAGCGCGCCCGCCGTGACGGCGGCGGCCAGCGGCAGCAGGGCGGTCACCCGGCGCCGGGCCGCGTACGCCAGGATGAGGGCGAGGGCCAGGCCGAGCGTCCAGGCGGCCATGGCGAGCGGCTGCCACCACACCGGCCGGCTGCCGTCCGGGGCGAACGAGGCCGGGTCGAGCGGCTGGACGCCGTCGTGCGGCAACGCCACGGCGAGCCCCGCGAACCCGGCCACGCCCAGCAGCGGGCCCGCGAGCAGGCTGGGCACGGTCCGCCCCACCACATGTCCCAGCAGGGACGCCGCCATCAGCGCGGCGGTGTCCCCCGGTACCAGGACCAGGTGCGGACGGTCGCCCAGGGAGTACGGCCAGGTGGCGGCGGTCACGCCGGCGACGACGAGCAGATAGCCGACGGCCACCCACAGGGCGACCGGGACGGCGTGGGCCAGCAGCCTGGTCAGCGGCGGCCTGACGGCCGTACACCACAACTCCTCGGTACGCCGCCGCCGTTCCCGCCCGCCGTGCAGGCAGCCGACCGCGGCGGCCATCGGCAGGACCATCAGCAGTCCGTCGTGCACCTGGCCGGCGGTCTCCGCCCAGTCACCCTGCCATTCCCGGGCGCCGGCGGTCATCATCACCCCGGCCGCCGCCATGACGGCGGCACCGGCGAGCGGGGGGAATCCCCGGACGGCCTGGGCGCGCAGGGGGTGCGGTGTCTTCGGCGTGGCCGTGCCGGTGGTCGTGGTCATCGCGCCGTCTCCCGCTGGGGCGTGGCCCGGTGAGCCCGCAGCGCCGCTGTGTAGCCGCGTTCGATCGGGTGGTCGCCGGGGCCGTCGGAGGTCTCGCCCAGCCGGGTCAGGGACTCGGGGGTGCCCCGGTAGGCGATCCGGCCCTCGTCCAGGAGGGTGACCTCCGTACAGGCGGCGGCCACGTCCTCCACCAGGTGGGTGGAGACCACCACCGTGGCCGAGGTGCCGAGTTCGCGCAGCAGTTCGCGGAACTCCACCCGCTGCTCCGGGTCCAGCCCGGCGGTGGGCTCGTCCAGCAGCAGCACACCGGGGTCGTTGACGACGGCCTGCGCGATGCCGACCCGGCGGACCATGCCGCCGGACAGCGTCCGCAGCTTGGCGCCGGCACGCTCCGCGAGGCCGACCCGCCGCAGCGCACGCTCCACGGCCGCCGGGACCCGGTCGGCCGGTACCTCCTTCAGCCAGGCCACGTACGCCACGAACTCCCGCACGGTGAAGGCCGGGTAGTAGCCGAACTCCTGCGGCAGATAACCGAGTCGCCGGCGGATCTCGGACAGCTCGTGCCGGTCGGCGCTGTCCCGGCCGAGCAGCTCCACGCTGCCGCCCGAGGGACGGGCCACGGTGGCGAGCACCCGGATCAGCGAGGTCTTCCCGGCGCCGTTCGGTCCGAGCAGGCCATGGACGCCGGTGCCCAGCTCCAGACCGACGGAGTCGAGGGCGACGGTTCTGCGATGCCGGACACACAGGCCGGTGACGCGGATGGACAAGGGAACTCCTCAAGGTCTCAGTGAGTGCGGTCGTACGCGGTACGGCGGGTCGCCAGCAGCAGGGCGCTCAGGGTGGCCGCCGCCGCCCACGCGGACTGGGCCGGGACGCCGTCCAGGCACCAGGCCAGCCGCGCGGCGACCCGTTCCGGCGACGGCGCGAGCACCACGCACAGCCAGCCGCCCGCCGTCAGGGCGGACGCGGTACGGAATCCGGCGAGCGGCCCGAGCGCCAGGGCGGCCAGCGTCAGTGCCAGCCCCGGCAGCAGCCACGCGGCGGCGTCCGGGGCGCCGGAGGCGGGCAGCAGCAGGCCGGTGAGGGTCAGTACGGGCAGGCTCACTCCGAGCACGGCCGCCGTACGGGTCAGGGCCAGCCGGAGACCGCCGCCCGGTGTGGAGACGGTCAGCTCGTGCAGGGGGTCGGCGTGCGGGCCGTAGGACAGCGCGACCCCGGCCACGGGCACCACCGGGGCGACGGCCAGCAGCAGCGTCCGCGCCTCGGGGCCGCCCCGGAGCTGACCCAGCAGCAGCGCGGCCCCGGCCACCAGGAGCAGGGCCCCCGACCAGGCACCGCGCACGGCGGGCCCCACCGCCCACAGCAGCCGGGTGAGCCGGGAGGCGCCGGTTCCCGACCCCCGTACGGAAACCGGCGCCACCTCCCGCCCGGCCTCGGCCAGCACGGCTCCCCGTACCTCCGTCAGCACGGCCCGCGCGGCCGTGCCCCGCACCGCCCCCGAGACGCGGGACGCGCACCCCGCGCAGGTCTCCAGGTGCTTCTCCAGGGACCAGGCGTCCGGCTCCGGCAGGGAGCCGCCGGCGTACCGGGCGGCCCGGGACTCGCTCACGTGCCACTGCCTGCTCATGCCGGGCCTCCCAGCGGGGACGGGTTCAACTTGGCGAGCACGGCCCGCAGTTCGGCACGGGCACGCCGGGCCCGGGACTTGACCGTGCCCTCGGGTATGCCGAGCAGCCGGGCCGCCTCGCGGGTGGTCAGCCCGTCCACCACCGTCGCGCGCAGCACCTCGCGCAGCTCGGGGGAGATCCGGTCCAGAGCGGTGCCGACATCGCCGTACTCCAGAGCGGCCAGCACCCGGTCCTCGGCGGACGGCGCTGCCGCCTCCGGCTCCACCGGCTCCGGCACGACCCGTACGGCACGCTCCTGTGCCCGGCGGGTGTCGACCAGGCGCCGGGCCGCGATCGTCCACAGCCAGCCGCCCGCCTCCTCGCCCCGGTGCGCGGCGGCCGAACGCCACACGGTGACGAAGGTGTCCTGGAGCACCTCCCGGACCACCTCCGGATCGGCGCAGCGCCGGGCCAGCCGGGCATGCAGCCACCCCGCGTGCCGGTCGTACAGGTCGGCCAGCGCGGCCTGGTCGCCGGCGGCGACGGACCGCAGCAGAGCCCCGTCGCTCTTCTCCCGGTGGCCCCCCACGGGGCGGAACAGTCTCACACCCCCTCTATCGCCCCGTCCCCGAGCGGTGGATCACTCCCGCGCCCGGGAGTGGCGTCCGTGTCTCTGGGTAGGGCTGGGGAATCCGGCAAAACGCACCTGCCCCCCGTGACCAAGGAGGCTCTCGTGGCCGCAGCGGCTCGTCCTTTCCTGCCCGCCCAGTGGAAACCCGAGGCGGAGACGCCCGCCGACCGCGCGTTCAGCGCGGAGAGCGCCTGCGTGGAGGCCCCGCTGACCAGCGAGCCCCCGCTGCCCGGTGCCGAGCCGCTGACCAGCGAGCCCCCGCTCGCCGAGACCGTCCCGCTCACCGGTGACGCCGACCCCGTCCCGGTCCGCCTCGGCCCGGCCGAATAGATGGCCGCGGCGCTCGACGACGACGAGCTGCGCGCGCTCGCGGAGCTGCACGGCGTCGCCACCTCCTACACCCCGTCCCCGGAGATCGTCGTCGCGGTGCCCGCCGCCGCCGTGACGGCCGCCCTGGCCGCCCTGGACATCGACGCGAGCACCCCGGACGCCGTCCGCGCCGCGCTCGCCGAGCGCGAGCGCGAGCTGCGGGAGCGGCTGCTGCCGCCCACCGTGGTCCGCTGGACGGGCCGGCCCGCCGCCGGTACCGGCACCCCCGCGCTCCCGGACCCCTTCGACGTCCTGCCGCCCGGCACCCGGCTGGAGATCGACACCGAGCAGGGTGAGCGGCACACCGGCATCGACGACCTCCCCACCGGCGTCCACCACGTCACCGCCGGCGCCCCCGACGGACGCACCTGCCACGCCCACCTCATCGTCGCCCCCGAGCGCCTCCCCACCCCGTCGGGCCGCTCCTACGGCCTGCTCGCCCAGCTCTACTCCGTGCTCTCCCACCGCTCCTGGGGCATGGGCGACCTCGGGGACCTCGCCGAGCTGGCCGCCTGGGCAGGACGCACCCACGGCGCCGGATTCGTGCAGGTCAACCCGTTGCACGCGGCCGTACCCGGCGCCCCCACCGACCCCTCCCCGTACCGCCCCTCCTCCCGCCGCTTCCCCGACCCGGTGCATCTGCGCGTCGAGGACATTCCGGAGTACGCCTACACCGTGCTCGACCCACGGCTGCGCGAGCGGGCCGAGCGGCTGCGCGCCGACGTGCTCGACAAGGGCGCCCTCATCGACCGCGACGCGGTGTGGGAGCTGAAGCGCGAGGCGCTGGAACACGTCGTACGGGTCCCGCTCGGCCCCGGCCGGCAGGCCGCGTACGACGCCTTCCGCGCCGAGGAGGGCCAGGCGCTGGAGGACCACGCCACCTGGTACGCCCTCGCCGAGGAGCGCGGCCCCGACTGGCGGACCTGGCCCGAGGAGCTGCGCGACCCCCGCTCGGCGGAGACCGCGCGCGCCCGCGCCCGCCTCGCCGGCCGGGTCGAGTTCCACACCCGGCTCGCCTGGCTCACCGACGGGCAGCTCCGCGCCGCCCAGCGGGCCGCCGAGGAGGCCGGGATGCCGATCGGGATCGTGCACGACCTCGCGGTCGGCGTGCATCCGGTGGGCGCCGACGCCTGGTCCCAGCAGGACCACTTCGCCGCCGGGATGTCGGTCGGCGCCCCGCCCGACGCCTTCAACGCGCGCGGCCAGGACTGGGGCCTGCCGCCCTGGCGCCCCGACCGGCTCGCTGAGTCCGGCCACGAGCCGTACCGCCGGCTGCTGCGCGCCCTGTTCCGCTACGCGGGCGCGCTCCGCATCGACCACGTCATGGGCCTGTTCCGGCTCTGGTGGGTCCCCGAGGGCAGCCCGCCCACCGACGGCACCTACATCCGCTACGACGCCGAGGCGATGCTCGCCCTGCTCGCGCTGGAGGCGTCCCGCGCGGGCGCGCTGGTGATCGGGGAGGACCTTGGCACTGTCGAGCCCGGCGTACGCGAGACGCTCCAGCGCCGCGGCGTGCTGGGCACCTCCGTGCTGTGGTTCGAGCGGGACTGGACCGGCGACGGCCGCCCGCTGCTCCCGGAGAGCTGGCGCGAGGACTGCCTGGCCACCGCCACCACCCACGACCTGCCGCCCACCGCGGCCCGGCTCACCGGCGAACACGTGGACCTGCGCGAGAAGCTCGGCCTGCTCCTGAAGTCGGGCGCCGAGGAGCGGGCGGACGCGGTCGCGGACACCGCCGAGTGGCTGGCCCTGCTCGGCAGCCTCGGCCTGCTGGACCTCCCGGCCGCCGGGCCGCCCGGCAGCGACGAGGAGGCCGAGATCGAGGGCTTCCACCGGTTCCTGCTGCGCACCCCGGCCCGGCTGGTCGGCGTGTGGCTCCCGGACGGCATCGGGGACCGGCGCCCGCAGAACGTGCCCGGCACCTGGGACCAGTACCCCAACTGGCGCCTGCCGGTGTCCGACCCCCAGGGGCGGCCGGTACCCCTGGAGGAGCTGACCGCGTCCCCGAGGCTACGGGCGCTGCTGGCCTCCGTGCGGGCGGGGCTGGAACACAGCCGTACCTGAGGCCCGCACCGGCCGCGCGTTCGGCACCCCGGGCGCGCGGCCGGTGCGGCGGTTCGCTAACTTGGGGAACGTGGACAAGAAGAACCCCCTGCGCGCCGGAGCCCTGGCGGCCGGCACGACGCTGATGATGCTGCTCATGTCGTCCCCCGCGCTCGCGGTCGCCCGCGACGACGGCGACGACCCCGGTCCCGGTCTCTCCGCGTGGCAGACCATCGGCCTGTACGTGCTGATCCCGCTCGCCCTGTTCGCCGTGATCGCCGGTCTGGTGATCGCGCTGGACAAGTCGCGGGCCGGCTCGTCCGCCTCGAAGAGCTGACGGACCTCAAGGTCCTGACCGCCGGGGACGCCGGTCCTCCCGCGTGAGCGGGCCCGGACCGTGCCCCGGCGTGTTTCTTTCCCCGTTCCCCCGAGGAGCCGCGGATGGCAGGCACCAACGGCGTCGCCGTAGTGGGCTGCGGCCCCACCGGACTGCTCCTCGCCGGTGATCTGGCCGAGGCCGGCATCCCGGTCACCGTGCTGGAGAAGCGGCCGCGCGGCATCAGCAACCTCACCCGGGCCTTCGCGCTGCACGCCCGTACGCTGGAGCAGCTCGACATGCGGGGTCTCGCCGACGGACTCGAGTCCCTCGGCCACCCCCTGACCCGCGTCCGCCTCTTCGACGGCCTCTCCCTCGACCTCTCCGGCCTCCCCACCCGCTTCCCGCACGTCCTGGTGATCCCGCAGTACGAGGTGGAACGGGCACTGGAGCGACGGGCCCGCGAGGCGGGCGTGCGGTTCGTCCACGAGGCGGAGGTGACCGCACTGACCCAGGACGCGTCCGGGGTGACGGTCCTCGGGCGGGGCATGGAGCCGCTGCGGGCTTCCTACGTGGTCGGCACGGACGGCATGCGCAGCGCGGTACGGCAGGCGGTGGGCCTCCCCTTCCCCGGACGGTCGGTCATCCGCTCCGTCGTGCTGGCGGACGTCCGCCTGGCCGAGGCCCCGCCCGACCTCTTCACCGCCGGCACCACGGGGGACGCGTTCGCCCTCCTCATCCCCTTCGGCGACGGCTACCACCGGGTGATCGGCTGGCACCGCTCCCACGACGTCCCCGACGACGCGCCTCTCGACCTCGCCGAGATCAAGGACATCGTCCGCGCCGCCCTCGGCCGGGACCACGGCATGCGCGACCCACGCTGGCTGTCCCGCTTCCACAGCGACGAACGCCAGGCCCCTTCGTACCGCGCCGGCCGGGTCCTCCTCGCCGGCGACGCCGCCCACGTCCACTCGCCGGCGGGTGGCCAGGGCATGAACACCGGCCTCCAGGACGCGGCCAACCTGAGCTGGAAACTGGCGGCGGTGCTGGACGGCCGCGCGGACGCGTCCCTGCTGGACACGTACGACACCGAACGCCACCCGGTGGGCCGCACCGTCCTGCGCAGCAGCGGTGCGCTGATCCGCCTGGCGATGGCGAACCGGCCGTGGACGCGGGGACTCCGCTCCGCCCTGACGACCCTGATCACCCACGCCCCCGCCCTCCGCCGCAGGGCGATGCACCAGGTCACGGGCCTCGGCTACTCCTACGGCCCCGGCCCCCTCACCGGCAGACGAGCCCCGGACATCCCGCTACCGGGCGCTACCCGCCTCTACGAGGCCCTCCGCACAGGCAACTTCGTCCTCCTGACCCAGGGCCCCCACGAGCCCCCGGCCCACCCCCACCTCACGACCTCCGAGTGGAGGGGCCCCCGGACCCTGCTGATCCGCCCGGACGGGTACATCGCGTGGACAGCGAAGTCCCCGTCCCCAACGCAGCTGGAGCGGGCCTTGCTCGAACACGTGGGTTCACCGGACCGACTGACTCACTCCGCGAAGAACTCGTACTGAAGCTCGTAGAGGTGGCCCGCCTTGACCATGACGGTCGCTTCGATGGGCCGGTCGTCGTCGCTGAACACCGGGAAGCGTCGAAGCGCTCTTCGAGCTGGACGGTCGGGGCGGGCTGGCTACCGCCGCCAGCTCGCCGCTCATGATCTCGTCGCGCAGGTCGGCGCCGATCCGCTCGCGCAGCGACCGTCGATCAGAGGCGCCGGTGTCGTTGATGGGCACGGTCATCCGATCCGAATCTCGTAGCGGAGCTGCTGACGGTCGGCGGGCATCAGCATGAGGTCCGCCTGAATCGGCCGGTCGGCGTCGTCAAAGGTGACCCTGCTCAAGCACAGGACAGGTTCGCCAGTATCCAGACGCAGCGCCTCGCGCTCCTCCGGGTCAGGCAGTCGGGCCGTCACGTCCTCGCGCACACGGACGCCAAGATGACCGAGTTCAGCGAGCAGCGTCACCGCCCCGCCACGAATCTTGCCCCGCTCAGCGAGAGGGGTGCCCCGCGCGATGGCAGTCGGGTAGTAGGTATCGGTCAACTCAACCGGCATCCCGTCCAGTTCGATGACCCGACGACGCGTGACGACCGCTTCTCCGGCAGTCATCCCCAACAGGGCGGCCACCTCGTCCGATGAGGGCACCTCACCGGCATGCACGATCCGCTGGCCACCCTTCCCACCCCGCGCAGCCGCCTCCGCACCCCAGGCATCGGTCTGCCCTTGGTTGCGCGGCGTCAGATACGGCATCGAGGCGCTGACCCACCTGCTGTCACTCACGGCGTCCTCCTCAATCGGGCTCTCCGGGCTACACGTTAGGCGACCCGTCCGAGTGACGAGTTCCGCGCTCACACAGATCAGACAGTGCGTCGATCCGCGTCGAAGTGCGTGACAGAGGCGGTGGAGCGCCGGTGGTCGAAGCGGGCGGACTTGATGAGTGCGCCGGCCGAGGACTCCTCGTCGGGCGCCCTAGGGTAGGCGGGAGCGTTGCGCTCAGGGTCATGCCATCAGTGTCAAGGTGACGAAAGGGGCGCCCGGCGTAAGGCCGGGC
>NZ_JBHXLV010000026.1:0-45349 GCF_042721685.1 Streptomyces sp. NPDC058459
CGGCAGGGGTGCTCGTACTGAGCCCCCTGCCGGGAACCGGCAGACAAACAGGAGATAGACGTGATCCAGCAGGAGTCGCGGCTGCGTGTCGCCGACAACACTGGTGCGAAGGAGATCCTTTGCATCCGTGTGCTCGGTGGCTCCGGTCGCCGCTACGCGGGCATCGGTGACGTCATCGTCGCCACCGTCAAGGACGCGATCCCCGGCGGCAATGTGAAGAAGGGTGACGTCATCAAGGCGGTCATCGTTCGCACCGTCAAGGAGCGCCGCCGTCCGGACGGCTCGTACATCCGCTTCGACGAGAACGCCGCTGTCATTCTCAAGAACGACGGCGACCCTCGCGGCACCCGTATCTTCGGCCCCGTCGGCCGTGAGCTGCGCGAGAAGAAGTTCATGAAGATCATCTCGCTCGCGCCGGAGGTGCTGTAAGCATGAAGATCAAGAAGGGCGACCTGGTCCAGGTCATCACCGGTAAGGACAAGGGCAAGCAGGGCAAGGTCATCGCCGCTTTCCCGCGCGACGAGCGTGTCCTGGTCGAGGGTGTCAACCGGGTCAAGAAGCACACCAAGGCCGGCCCCACCGCCAGCGGTTCGCAGGCGGGCGGCATCGTCACGACCGAGGCGCCCGTCCACGTCTCCAACGTCCAGCTGGTCGTTGAGAAGGACGGCAACAAGGTCGTCACGCGTGTCGGCTACCGCTTCGACGACGAAGGCAACAAGATCCGCGTTGCCAAGCGGACGGGTGAGGACATCTGATGGCTACCACCACCACTCCGCGTCTGAAGACGAAGTACCGCGAGGAGATCGCGGGCAAGCTGCGTGACGAGTTCAGCTACGAGAACGTCATGCAGATCCCCGGCCTCGTCAAGATCGTGGTCAACATGGGTGTGGGCGACGCCGCCCGCGACTCCAAGCTGATCGACGGCGCGATCCGCGACCTCACCACGATCACCGGTCAGAAGCCGGCCGTCACCAAGGCCCGCAAGTCCATCGCGCAGTTCAAGCTGCGTGAGGGTCAGCCGATCGGTGCCCACGTCACGCTCCGTGGCGACCGCATGTGGGAGTTCCTCGACCGCACCCTGTCGCTCGCGCTGCCGCGCATCCGCGACTTCCGCGGCCTGTCCCCCAAGCAGTTCGACGGCCGTGGCAACTACACCTTCGGTCTCACGGAGCAGGTCATGTTCCACGAGATCGACCAGGACAAGATCGACCGCGTCCGGGGTATGGACATCACCGTGGTCACCACGGCGACCAACGACGCTGAGGGCCGCGCGCTCCTTCGTCACCTCGGCTTCCCGTTCAAGGAGGCGTGAGCGAGATGGCGAAGAAGGCTCTTATCGCTAAGGCTGCTCGCAAGCCCAAGTTCGGGGTGCGAGGCTACACGCGCTGCCAGCGCTGCGGCCGTCCGCACTCCGTGTACCGCAAGTTCGGCCTCTGCCGCGTGTGCCTTCGTGAGATGGCTCACCGTGGCGAGCTGCCGGGCGTGACCAAGAGCTCCTGGTAATCCCCCTCATCAGGGATTCCCGAAGCTCTCGGTAAGCAACTGGGCCGACAGGGGCCCGTCCCTCCATGCCGTAGGCTGGGGAGGTCGGGCGCCTGTCGCGCCCGTACGACTTACTACGCCGTAGGTCCACCGCGCCGCACCCGCCCCGTCTCGGATCGGGGAGAGGGATGGCGCACCAGGAAACCCCGGCGAGAGAGGCCGAAGGCCAATTCATGACCATGACTGATCCGATCGCAGACATGCTTACGCGTCTGCGTAACGCGAACTCGGCATACCACGACTCCGTGACGATGCCGGCGTCGAAGATCAAGTCTCACATCGCGGAGATCCTCCAGCAGGAGGGCTTCATCACGGGCTGGAAGACCGAGGACGCCGAGGTCGGCAAGAACCTCGTCCTCGAGCTGAAGTTCGGCCCGAACCGTGAGCGCTCCATCGCGGGCATCAAGCGGATCTCCAAGCCCGGTCTCCGGGTGTACGCGAAGTCCACCAACCTGCCCAAGGTGCTGGGTGGCCTCGGCGTGGCGATCATCTCCACGTCCCACGGGCTCCTCACCGACAAGCAGGCCGGCAAGAAGGGCGTAGGCGGAGAAGTTCTCGCCTACGTCTGGTAGCGGAAGGGAACGGAGGAAACAGCTATGTCGCGTATTGGCAAGCTCCCCATCACGGTTCCCGCCGGCGTGGACGTCACCATCGACGGCCGTACGGTCTCGGTCAAGGGCCCCAAGGGCACCCTGACCCACACCGTCGTGGCGCCGATCGACATCGCCAAGGGTGAGGACGGCGTGCTGAACGTCACCCGCCCCAACGACGAGCGTCAGAACAAGGCCCTGCACGGCCTGTCCCGCACGCTGGTGGCGAACATGATCACCGGCGTGACCCAGGGTTACGTGAAGAAGCTCGAGATCAGCGGTGTCGGTTACCGCGTCGCGGCCAAGGGCTCGAACCTCGAGTTCGCGCTCGGCTACAGCCATTCGATCACCGTCGAGGCGCCCGAGGGCATCACCTTCAAGGTCGAGACCCCGACCCGCTTCCAGGTCGAGGGCATCGACAAGCAGAAGGTCGGCGAGGTTGCGGCGAACATCCGCAAGCTGCGCAAGCCTGACCCGTACAAGGCCAAGGGCGTCAAGTACGAGGGCGAAGTTATCCGCCGCAAGGTCGGAAAGGCGGGTAAGTAAGCCATGGCATACGGACAGAAGATCCTCAAGGGCGACGCCTACAAGCGCGCCGCGATCAAGCGCCGCCACATCCGGATCCGCAAGCACATCTCGGGTACGGCTGAGCGTCCGCGTCTCGTTGTGACGCGCTCCAACCGCCACATCGTGGCCCAGGTCATCGACGACATCAAGGGTCACACCCTGGCGTCGGCGTCGACCCTGGACGCCTCGATCCGCGGTGGAGAGAGCGACAAGTCGGCGCAGGCCAAGTCCGTCGGCGCGCTCGTCGCAGAGCGCGCCAAGGCCGCCGGTGTCGAGGCTGTCGTATTCGACCGTGGTGGCAACCAGTACGCCGGGCGCATCGCCGCCCTGGCGGACGCCGCCCGCGAAGCCGGACTCAAGTTCTGAGTCCCCGTCGCGCAGCGACTCAGGTCACTGCGTAGCTAGCGGAAAAAGAGAGAGGTAATTCCAATGGCTGGACCCCAGCGCCGCGGTGGCGGTGCCGGTGGCGGCGAGCGGCGGGACCGGAAGGGCCGTGACGGTGGCGCAGCTGCCGCCGAGAAGACCGCGTACGTCGAGCGCGTCGTCGCGATCAACCGCGTCGCCAAGGTTGTGAAGGGTGGTCGTCGCTTCAGCTTCACCGCGCTGGTCGTGGTGGGCGACGGTGACGGCACCGTGGGTGTCGGTTACGGCAAGGCCAAGGAGGTGCCGGCCGCCATCGCCAAGGGTGTTGAGGAGGCCAAGAAGCACTTCTTCAAGGTCCCCCGTATCCAGGGCACCATCCCGCACCCGATCACGGGTGAGAAGGCTGCCGGCGTCGTGCTGCTCAAGCCCGCGTCCCCCGGTACCGGCGTCATCGCCGGTGGTCCGGTGCGCGCCGTGCTCGAGTGCGCCGGTATCCACGACATCCTGTCGAAGTCGCTCGGCTCGTCCAACGCGATCAACATCGTGCACGCGACCGTGGAGGCCCTCAAGGGCCTGCAGCGTCCCGAGGAGGTCGCGGCCCGCCGTGGCCTGCCCCTTGAGGACGTCGCTCCCGCGGCTCTGCTCCGTGCGCGTGCCGGGGCTGGTGCGTAATGGCACAGCTCAAGATCACGCAGGTCAAGTCGTACATCGGCAGCAAGCAGAACCACCGCGACACCCTGCGGTCCCTTGGTCTCAAGGGGATCAACACGCAGGTCGTCAAGGAGGACCGCCCCGAGTTCCGCGGCATGGTGCACACCGTCCGCCACCTCGTGACGGTTGAGGAGGTCTGATCATGGCGGAGAACAACCCGCTCAAGATCCACAACCTCCGTCCGGCCCCGGGCGCCAAGACCGCCAAGACCCGTGTCGGTCGTGGTGAGGCGTCGAAGGGTAAGACGGCTGGACGTGGTACCAAGGGCACCAAGGCCCGCTACCAGGTTCCGCAGCGCTTCGAGGGTGGCCAGATGCCCCTCCACATGCGTCTGCCGAAGCTCAAGGGCTTCAAGAACCCGTTCAAGACCGAGTTCCAGGTCGTGAACCTCGAGAAGCTGGCGTCGCTCTACCCCGAGGGTGGCGAGGTCACCGTCGAGGGTCTGGTGGCCAAGGGTGCCGTTCGCAAGAACAGCCTCGTCAAGGTCCTGGGCCAGGGCGAGCTGTCCGTGGCGCTGCAGGTGACGGTCGACGCCGTCTCCGGTTCCGCCAAGGAGAAGATCACCGCCGCCGGCGGTACGGTCACCGAGCTGGTCTGAGGCCCTCAAGGGTTTCTCAAGGTCTCTCGATGACGTAGACGATCCCGACCGGGGATACCTCACAATGGGGTATCCCCGGTTGGTCGTTCCTAGGGGGGCGGTGTCGCCGGTAAGGTGGCTGCGCTGTTCCCTTCCACTTATTCGTCGAACCTCTAGACCGTCACCCTTGACGCAGTTGCGCGGGGGTCGCAGGAGGCACCGTGCTCACCGCGTTCGCCCGGGCGTTCAGGACGCCCGACCTGCGCAAGAAGCTGCTCTTCACGCTGGGCATCATCGTGGTCTACCGGGTCGGTACCCACGTCCCGATCCCCGGCGTCAACTACAAGGCCGTCCAGACCTGTGTGACCGAGGCTTCCGGCAATCAGGGTCTGTTCGGTCTGGTCAACATGTTCAGCGGCGGCGCGCTGCTCCAGATCACGATCTTCGCCCTCGGCATCATGCCGTACATCACGGCGAGCATCATTCTGCAGCTGCTGACCGTGGTGATCCCGCGTCTGGAGGCCCTCAAGAAGGAGGGACAGGCCGGCACCTCGAAGATCACGCAGTACACCCGCTATCTGACCGTGGCGCTCGCCATCCTGCAGGGCACCGGCCTGGTGGCCACCGCCCGCAGCGGCGCCCTGTTCAGCGGCTGCACGGTCGCCGGGAACATCGTCCCGGACCAGGCGATCTTCACCACCATCACCATGGTCATCTGCATGACCGCGGGTACGGCAGTGGTGATGTGGCTCGGTGAGCTGATCACCGACCGCGGTATCGGCAACGGCATGTCGATCCTGATGTTCATCTCGATCGCCGCGACCTTCCCGTCCGCGCTGTGGGCCATCAAGAAGCAGGGCACCCTGGCAGACGGCTGGATCGAGTTCGCCACCGTCATCCTGGTCGGCCTGGTCATGGTCGCCCTCGTGGTCTTCGTGGAGCAGGCCCAGCGCCGCATCCCGGTGCAGTACGCGAAGCGCATGATCGGCCGCCGGTCCTACGGGGGTACGTCGACGTACATCCCGCTGAAGGTCAACCAGGCCGGTGTGATCCCGGTCATCTTCGCCTCGTCGCTGCTCTACATCCCGGCGCTGGTGGCGCAGTTCGCGGGCGGGGACTCGGGCTGGAAGCGCTGGGTCACGGCGAACCTGACCAAGGGCGACCACCCGATCTACATCACGCTGTACTTCCTTCTCATCGTGTTCTTCGCGTTCTTCTACGTGGCGATCTCCTTCAACCCCGAGGAAGTCGCCGACAACATGAAGAAGTATGGTGGCTTCATTCCGGGTATCCGTGCAGGTCGGCCGACCGCTGAGTACCTGAGCTACGTACTCAACCGGATCACCTGGCCGGGCTCGCTGTATCTGGGTCTGATCGCTCTCGTACCGACAGTGGCGTTGGTGGGCTTCGGAGCAAGCCAGAACTTCCCCTTCGGCGGCACCAGCATCCTGATCATCGTGGGTGTCGGCCTGGAGACGGTGAAGCAGATCGAGAGCCAGCTCCAGCAGCGCAATTACGAAGGGTTCCTCCGCTGATGCGTATCGTCCTCGTCGGGCCGCCGGGTGCCGGTAAGGGAACGCAAGCCGTCCGTCTCGCAGAGAAGCTGGTCGTCCCGCACATCTCCACGGGCGACCTGTTCCGGGCCAACATCAGCCGGCAGACGGAACTGGGCAAGCTGGCCAAGTCCTACATGGACGCCGGCAATCTGGTCCCCGACGAGGTCACCATCGCCATGGCCAAGGACCGCATGGAGCAGCCGGACGCGGAGAACGGCTTCCTGCTGGACGGCTTCCCGCGCAACGTGTCCCAGGCCCAGGCGCTGGACGAACTGCTGCAGAGCGAGGGCATCAAGCTGGACGCCGTCCTGGACCTGGAGGTCCCGGAGGACGAGGTCGTGAAGCGGATCGCCGGCCGGCGCATCTGCCGCAACGACTCCGCGCACGTCTTCCATGTGACGTACAGCGCGCCGAAGCGGGAGGGCGTCTGCGACGTCTGCGGCGGTGAGCTGTACCAGCGTGACGACGACTCCGAGGACACCGTCCGCAAGCGGCTGGAGGTCTACCACACCCAGACCGAGCCGATCATCGACTACTTCAAGGCGCAGGGCCTGGTGGTCACGATCTCGGCGCTCGGCAAGGTGGACGAGGTCACCAAGCGCGCGGTGGAGGCGCTGCCGGCCCCCTGAGAGGGTCGCAGGAACGACGACAGAGGCCGCTCCGGCCGGACCGGGGCGGCTTCTGCCTTTCCGGGGGCGGTTCCGGCTGCCGGTAGTGTTGTGGTGTACATAACCGGACTCGCGCGCGTGAGAAGGCAGAGCTGATGGTGCAGATCAAGACCCCCGAGCAGATCGCCAGGATGCGGGCGGCGGGCCTGGTCGTCGCCGCGATCCACGCGGCCACCCGAGAAGCGGCGGTGCCCGGCGCGTCCACGAAGGATCTGGACCAGGTGGCCCGCAAGGTGCTCGACGAGCACGGCGCGAAGTCGAACTTCCTCGGGTACGGCGGTTTCCCCGCGACCATCTGCACCTCGGTCAACGACGTCGTGGTGCACGGCATCCCCTCCGAGGACGTCGTCCTGAACGACGGCGACATCATCTCCGTCGACTGCGGCGCGATCGTGGACGGCTGGCACGGTGACGCCGCCTACACCGCCTTCGTCGGCTCCGGCCACGCCCCGGAGCTGCTGGAGCTGTCCCGGGTGACCGAGGAATCCATGTGGGCGGGGATCGCCGCGATGAAGCCGGGCAACCGGCTGGTCGACATCTCCCGCGCCATCGAGACCTACATCCGCCGCCAGCCGAGGCCGGGCGGCGGCAAGTACGGCATCGTCGAGGACTACGGCGGCCACGGCATCGGCACCGAGATGCACATGGACCCGCACCTGCTGAACTACGTCGAGCGCCGCCGCGGCAAGGGCCCCAAGCTGGTCCCCGGCTTCTGCCTCGCCATCGAGCCCATGGTCTCCCTCGGCACCCCCCGCACGAAGGTCCTTGAGGACGACTGGACAGTCATCACCACGGACGGCACCTGGTCCTCCCACTGGGAGCACTCGGTCGCCCTCACGGAGCAGGGTCCGCTGGTCCTCACGTCCCCGGACGGCGGCAGGGCGAAGCTGGCGGAGCACGGGATCACCACGGCCCCGGACCCGCTCGCGTGAGGATCGGCCGCATAAGGATCAGTGGTATGGGGCAGGATTGTGCGATTCGTTTTTCCGGGTGCGCTGACGTAGACTGACTCGTCGGCTCTCGTGCACCCGCATGTCCGCATGCGCCCGCAAGGGAAAGTGTGAGAGTCGATCAAGGTAGTCGATTCGAAGGGCGAAGCGTGGCCAAGAAGCAAGGTGCCATCGAGATCGAGGGCACTGTCGTCGAGTCTCTGCCGAACGCCATGTTCAAGGTTGAGCTCCAGAACGGCCACCAGGTTCTGGCACACATCAGCGGCAAGATGCGTATGCACTACATCCGCATCCTCCCTGACGACCGGGTCGTGGTGGAGCTGTCTCCGTACGACCTGACGCGTGGCCGGATCGTCTACCGGTACAAGTAGATCTTGCCCGCATCCCGGCGCGAGCCGGGGTGATGGCACTGACCCGGAGAACCTCACCCCATGAAGGTCAAGCCGAGCGTCAAGAAGATCTGCGACAAGTGCAGGGTGATCCGCCGTCACGGCCGGGTCATGGTCATCTGCGACAACCCGCGCCACAAGCAGCGCCAGGGCTGACGCACGGCCGAACCCTCTGCACTCATCGCAGAGTTTCGCGCGACGCAAGCAGAATTCGTTCATACGCAGAGCCCGAGCCAACCAGCTCGACACCCCCGGTCGGAGGCCGAGGACCCGGTTCGTACCTCGTACGGCGGCCGGGAGCAGGTTCTGCGGAAGACCTCCGAAGAATCACCAGGAGCCATTGAATGGCACGCGTTTCCGGTGTTGACATCCCGCGCGAAAAGCGCGTGGAGGTCGCCCTCACCTACGTGTTCGGCATCGGCCGGACCCTGTCCCAGGAGACGCTGGCCGCGACCGGCGTCGACCCGAACACCCGCGTTCGTGACCTGACCGAAGAGCAGCTGGTCTCGATCCGCGAGTACGTCGACGGCAACATCAAGACCGAGGGTGACCTCCGTCGCGAGATCCAGGCCGACATTCGCCGCAAGGTCGAGATCGGCTGCTACCAGGGTCTCCGTCACCGTCGCGGTCTGCCCGTCCGCGGTCAGCGCACCAGCACCAACGCTCGTACCCGCAAGGGCCCGCGTCGCGCCATCGCCGGCAAGAAGAAGCCGGGCAAGAAGTAGTCCGAAGCGGACGACTGTCCACGGTCTTCGCTGAAGGACCGACCACCTCCCGTAGGAGTAATAGATGCCCCCCAAGGGTCGTCAGGGCGCTGCCAAGAAGGTGCGCCGCAAGGAAAAGAAGAACGTCGCTCACGGCCACGCGCACATCAAGAGCACGTTCAACAACACGATCGTCTCGATCACGGACCCGTCCGGCAACGTGATCTCCTGGGCCTCCGCCGGCCACGTCGGCTTCAAGGGTTCCCGGAAGTCGACGCCGTTCGCCGCGCAGATGGCCGCCGAGTCGGCTGCCCGCCGCGCCCAGGAGCACGGCATGCGCAAGGTCGACGTGTTCGTCAAGGGTCCGGGCTCCGGTCGTGAGACCGCGATCCGCTCCCTGCAGGCCACGGGCCTCGAGGTCGGCTCCATCCAGGACGTCACCCCGACCCCGCACAACGGCTGCCGCCCGCCGAAGCGCCGCCGCGTCTGACGCACAGCGCGTCTGAGGCACAGCGCTCCGCCGGTTTCGCGGGTCCGGGCGGTACGGCTCTTCGGGGTCGTGCCGCCCGTACCCTTGCAGTACTGAGTCGGGCGTCAAATAGCGGGCGCCCCTGACTGAAGGATGCACACATGCTGATCGCTCAGCGTCCCTCGTTGACCGAAGAGGTCGTCGACGAGTTCCGCTCCCGGTTCGTGATCGAGCCGCTGGAGCCGGGCTTCGGCTACACCCTCGGCAACTCCCTCCGCCGTACCCTCCTCTCCTCGATCCCCGGTGCCGCTGTCACCAGCATCCGGGTCGACGGTGTCCTGCACGAGTTCACCACCGTGCCGGGTGTCAAGGAGGACGTCACCGACCTGATCCTCAACATCAAGCAGCTGGTCGTCTCCTCGGAGCACGACGAGCCGGTCGTGATGTACCTGCGCAAGCAGGGTCCCGGTCTGGTCACCGCCGCCGACATCGCGCCCCCGGCCGGTGTCGAGGTGCACAACCCCGACCTGGTCCTCGCCACGCTCAACGGCAAGGGCAAGCTGGAGCTGGAGCTGACCGTCGAGCGCGGTCGCGGCTACGTCTCCGCCGTGCAGAACAAGCAGGTGGGCCAGGAGATCGGCCGTATCCCGGTCGACTCCATCTACTCGCCGGTGCTCAAGGTCACGTACAAGGTCGAGGCCACGCGTGTCGAGCAGCGCACCGACTTCGACAAGCTGATCGTCGATGTCGAGACCAAGCAGGCGATGCGTCCCCGTGACGCCATGGCGTCCGCCGGCAAGACGCTGGTCGAGCTGTTCGGTCTCGCCCGCGAGCTGAACATCGACGCCGAGGGCATCGACATGGGTCCGTCTCCGACGGACGCCGCGCTCGCCGCCGATCTTGCGCTGCCGATCGAGGAGCTGGAGCTCACCGTCCGGTCGTACAACTGCCTCAAGCGTGAGGGCATCCACTCCGTGGGTGAGCTGGTCGCCCGCTCCGAGGCGGACCTGCTGGACATCCGCAACTTCGGTGCGAAGTCCATCGACGAGGTCAAGGCCAAGCTGGCCGGTATGGGCCTCGCGCTCAAGGACTCGCCTCCCGGGTTCGACCCGACCGCCGCCGCGGACGCCTTCGGTGCGGACGACGACGCGGACGCCGGGTTCGTGGAGACCGAGCAGTACTGAGCGCTCCGCGGGGAGGCCGTACTGCGTCTGCGGGCCGGTTGTGGCCGGTCGCGCTGTTCCCCGCGCCCCTTCCGAGCGGGCCTCTTCGAGGCCTCTCGGATCTCCGAAGAGCAACCGCTCGCTCGGATACTGACCTCGGTACCTGACACGGCCGGGGCAGACACTTAGGAGAGACATCATGCCGAAGCCCGCCAAGGGTGCCCGTCTGGGCGGCAGCGCCGCGCACGAGAAGCTCCTCCTCGCGAACCTCGCGAAGAGCCTCTTCGAGCACGGCCGTATCACCACCACCGAGGCGAAGGCGCGCCGTCTGCGTCCGTACGCCGAGCGTCTGGTCACCAAGGCGAAGAAGGGCGACCTTCACAACCGCCGTCAGGTGCTCCAGGTGATCACGGACAAGGGCATCGTGCACACGCTCTTCACCGAGATCGGCCCGCGCTACGAGAACCGCCCCGGTGGTTACACCCGCATCACCAAGATCGGTAACCGTCGTGGCGACAACGCGCCCATGGCTGTCATCGAGCTGGTCGAGGCGCTGACCGTCGCGCAGCAGGCCACCGGTGAGGCCGAGGCCGCCACCAAGCGTGCGGTCAAGGAGTCCGACGAGGCGAAGGCCGAGCAGACCGAGGCCACCGAGGCTCCCGCCGAGGAGTCGAAGGACGCCTGAGGCTGACGCCCCGGAAGCGGGTCCGTCCCTGTGGGGGCGGGCCCGTTTTCGTGTTCTGAGAGGATTCCCGCGTGAGTGACGAAGCACAGCCCGGCCATGTCCGTATCCGCCTCGACCTGTCCTACGACGGCAGCGACTTCCACGGGTGGGCCAAGCAGGCCGGCGGGCGGCGGACGGTGCAGGGCGAGATCGAGGACGCCCTGAGCACGGTGACCCGGTCGAAGGAGACGTACGAGCTGACGGTCGCCGGGCGGACGGACGCCGGGGTGCACGCGCGCGGCCAGGTCGCCCATGTCGACCTGCCGGAGACGGTGTGGGCCGGGCACCGGGAGAAGCTGCTGAAGCGGCTGGCCGGCCGGCTGCCCAAGGACGTGCGGGTGTGGTCCCTGACCGAGGCGCCGCCCGGCTTCAACGCCCGTTTCTCCGCAGTCTGGCGGCGTTACGCCTACCGCGTCACCGACGACCCCGGCGGTGTCGACCCGCTGCTGCGCGGCCATGTGCTGTGGCACGACTGGCCGTTGGACGTGGACGCGATGAACGACGCGGCCCGTCTCCTGCTGGGCGAGCACGACTTCGCCGCGTACTGCAAGAAGCGCGAGGGTGCCACCACCATCCGTACCCTCCAGGACCTGAGCCTGGTACGGGGGGCGGACGGTGTGATCACGGCGACGGTGCGCGCGGACGCCTTCTGCCACAACATGGTGCGCTCGCTGATCGGCGCGCTGCTGTTCGTCGGTGACGGACACCGGGGGCCCGACTGGCCGGGGAAGGTGCTCGGCGCCGGGGTGCGGGACTCCGCCGTGCATGTGGTGCGGCCGCACGGGCTGACACTGGAGGAGGTCGGCTACCCCGCCGACGAGTCGCTGGCCGCGCGGAACAAGGAGGCCCGCAACCGGCGCTCGCTGCCGCCGGCGGGGTGCTGCTGAGCGGAGCGGGTGAGCAGGGCGGGGAGCGGGGCGGGGCGGGGCGGGGGAGCGGGGCCGCTACCGGGCCGCCGCCGACGCCTGGGCCTCGCCGCGCCGCCGGAGCTGGCGGAAGGAGAACTGGGCCAGGTCGTTGCCGGCCGCGAAGACCTTGGTGTCCTTGGTCGTCACGTCCTTGCCGTCGGTGAAGCCGGCGATGGTGAAGTAGGCGTACCGGCCCAGGGTGTTGGTGGTGGAGCGGCAGATCGCGGAGTCGCAGAACGCCTTCACGCCCTTGCCGGGCAGCGCGGCCACGATGCTCTTCTTGTCGGCCCGGTCCTTGAAGCGCTGGGCGTCGGTGTCGTTGTCGAACACCGCGACGCCGACCGTGACGGCGACGCCGTCCTTCACGTAGCTGACCCGCATCAGCCGGGTGCACTTGGCCGCCGCGAGTGCCTCGGGCAGGGTGCCGCCCGCGCCGGACGCGCAGTTCTGGCTGTCGCCGGTGGCGCCCTTCTTGTACACCGTCCCGCCCATGGTGAGCTGGGTCCCCGGGAACAGGGTCTCCGGACTCAGCGGGGCGGTGTCCTTGTTGGCGCTGGCTATGAAGTCCCTGGGGTCCAGCGGCGGTGGCGCGCTGGTCGGCGCGAAGGACGGTGCGGTGGCGGCGCCGCCCGGCAGGGAGGCGGTGGCGGGCAGGCCGGCGGAACCGCCGGCCCGGCTGTCGCCGCCCGTGTTCGACACGGCCATGGCGACGGCGGTGCCGATCGCGCCGGTGGCGAGCACGCCGCCCGCGATGAGCAGCACCTTGCGACGCTTCTGCCGGTTCTCCGAGGCGTCCGCCAGCGCGGCCCAGTCCGGGGTTCCGTCGTCGGCGCCGCTCTTCCACGGCTGCTCTGATTGAGGTGTCCAAGGGTCCCACTGAGACTGGGGACCCCCCTGCCCGTAACTCATGGGGCGCATCTTAGAGGGGGGCGGAGGGTCCGGGTACGCCCGAGGGGAGGCGAGCCGGGGGCGATAGGGGGACCTTCGGCGCACGGGGGAACATCTTGCCGGAACGACGCCGGGGAGTGATCCCGGCAAGCTCGTTTTGACCCGTGCGGGGGCGGGCCGGTAAGCTCGTCCCTCGTTGTGTATTGGCTTGCTCATTCTCACGGGACGGGCCCTTACACCGGTCCACCGGGCCGATGACCAGCGATCAGCACGCGGTTGCGTCACCGCAGTGCGATCCAGGCTGTCGTGATCGTTTCGGTGACCTGTTCAGGACCATTCACTCGAAGCGAAGGCTACGAACCGTGCGTACGTACAGCCCCAAGCCCGGCGATGTGACGCGCCAGTGGTACGTCATCGACGCTCAGGACATCGTCCTGGGTCGTCTCGCCACCACCGCCGCGACCCTTCTCCGGGGCAAGCACAAGCCGATCTACGCGCCGCATGTCGACACCGGTGACTTCGTCATCGTCGTCAACGCCGACAAGGTGCACCTGTCCGGCAACAAGCGGACCCAGAAGATGGCGTACCGCCACTCCGGCTACCCGGGTGGTCTGCGCTCGGTCCGTTACGACGAGCTGCTCGACAAGAACCCCGAGAAGGCCGTCGAGAAGGCCGTCAAGGGCATGCTCCCCAAGAACTCCCTGGGCCGTCAGATGCTCTCGAAGCTGAAGGTCTACAAGGGTGACCAGCACCCGCACGCTGCCCAGCAGCCGGTGCCGTTCGAGATCACCCAGGTCGCGCAGTAATTCCGGCCACCCTTTAAGACTGAAGAGAATCTGAGGAGAATCGTGGCCGAGACCACCCCCGAGCAGCCGCTCGAAGAGACCGAGCTCGTCGACATCGAGAGCTACACCACCGAGAGCGAGCTGCCCGTCGAGGGCGAGTACACCTCGGAGTCCCTCGCGTCCCACTTCGGTGAGCCCCAGCCGGCCGCCGGCCTGGGCCGCCGCAAGAACGCCATCGCCCGCGTCCGGATCGTCCCGGGCACCGGCAAGTGGAAGATCAACGGTCGCACCCTTGAGGACTACTTCCCGAACAAGGTGCACCAGCAGGAAGTCAACGAGCCCTTCAAGGTGCTCGAGCTGGACGACCGCTACGACGTCGTGGCCCGCATCGCGGGTGGCGGTGTCTCCGGTCAGGCCGGTGCGCTCCGTCTCGGTGTCGCCCGTGCGCTGAACGAGGCGGACGTCGACAACAACCGCGGCGCCCTGAAGAAGGCCGGCTTCCTCAAGCGCGACGACCGTGCGGTCGAGCGCAAGAAGGCCGGTCTCAAGAAGGCCCGCAAGGCCCCGCAGTACAGCAAGCGCTAACCAGCGGCGCTTCGCGCGTACTCCGAACGCCCCGGCGGCACGCTCCGTGTGCCCCCGGGGCGTTCGTTTATCTCCGCCAAGGGCGTATAACGACACAAGACGCTCAAAGGCTTGTGTGATCGAACGCTCGGGCACATGCCATGATCCTGGCAGCAGTGACGCTTCCTTGGGAGGACAAGTGGGACGACTCTTCGGTACCGACGGCGTGCGTGGCGTCGCCAACGCGGACCTGACGGCCGAGATGGCGCTCGGCCTGTCCGTCGCGGCGGCGCACGTGCTGGCCGAGGCGGGCACGTTCGAGGGGCATCGGCCGACCGCGGTGGTGGGCCGTGACCCGCGTGCGTCCGGAGAGTTCCTGGAGGCGGCCGTGGTCGCCGGGCTGGCCAGCGCGGGCGTGGACGTGCTGCGGGTCGGCGTGCTGCCGACGCCCGCCGTGGCCCACCTGACCGGCGTGCTCGGTGCCGACCTCGGTGTGATGCTGTCCGCCAGCCACAACGCGATGCCGGACAACGGCATCAAGTTCTTCGCCCGGGGCGGCCACAAGCTGGCGGACGAGCTGGAGGGCCGGATCGAGGCCGTCTACGAGTCGCACCGCCACGGCGAGCCCTGGGAGCGTCCCACCGGCGCCGGGGTCGGCCGGGTCCGTGACCACGAGACGGGCTTCGAGACCTACGTCACCCACCTGCTGTCGGTGCTGCCCAACCGGCTGGACGGGCTGAAGATCGTCCTGGACGAGGCGCACGGCGCGGCCGCCGGCGTCTCCCCGGAGGCGTTCACCCGAGCCGGCGCGACGATCGTCACGATCGGCGCCGAGCCGGACGGCCTCAACATCAACGACGGCTGCGGCTCGACCCACCTGGGCCTGCTGAAGGCGGCCGTGCTGGAGCACGGCGCTGACCTCGGCATCGCGCACGACGGCGACGCCGACCGCTGCCTGGCCGTGGACCACACCGGCGAGGAGGTGGACGGCGACCAGATCCTCGCGGTGCTCGCGCTGGCGATGCGGGAGCGCTCCGCGCTGTCCGCCGACACCGTGGTGGCCACCGTCATGTCCAACCTGGGCTTCAAGCTCGCCATGGAGCGGGCCGGCATCCGCCTGGTGCAGACGGCCGTCGGTGACCGGTACGTGCTGGAGGAGATGAAGGAGCACGGCTACACCCTCGGCGGCGAGCAGTCCGGGCACGTCATCATCCTGGACCACGCCACCACCGGTGACGGCACGCTGACCGGCCTGCTGCTGGCGGCGCGGGTCGCCGAGACCGGGCGGGCGCTGCGCGAGCTGGCCTCGGTGATGGACCGGCTGCCGCAGGTCCTGGTCAACGTCCCGGACGTGGACCGCTCTCGGGTGCGCACCTCGGCCGACCTCGCGGCGGCCGTGGGCGAGGCCGAGCGTGAACTCGGTCAGACGGGACGGGTGTTGCTGCGTCCCTCGGGCACCGAGCCGCTGGTCCGGGTCATGGTGGAGGCCGCCGACATCGACCAGGCCCGCACGGTCGCTGGCCGGCTGGCCGACGCGGTGAAGTCGGCGCTGGGCTAGACCGACCTGTGCCTCCTGGCCCAGAACGCCTTCTGGGCCAGGAGAGGGCGGAACGCCGGCCGGGGCTTCCCGCACCGGCGTCGTACCGATGCCAGCCGGCGGGCCGAACTCGGGGTCCACCGCTCGCCGGGCGCCCCGTCCGACGGCCGCGCTACAGCTTGCGCAGACGCAGCCGTTGCACGGTGTGGTCGGCTCCCTTGCGGAGCTGGAGGGTGGCGCGGCCGCGGGTGGGGGCGATGTTCTCGGTCAGGTTGGGCTTGTTGATGGTCCGCCACAGGCCGCGCGCGTAGTCCACCGCCTCCTGCTCGGAGACCTGGGTGTACTTGCGGAAGTACGACGACGGGTTCTGGAAGGCGGTCTGACGCAGCTTCTTGAACCGCTCCAGGTACCAGCGTTCGATGTCCTCGCCGCTCGCGTCGACGTACACGCTGAAGTCGAAGTAGTCGGCGAGTCCCACCCGGGTGCGGCCGTCGCTGCCGGGCAGGGCGGGCTGGAGGACGTTCAGGCCCTCGACGATGAGGATGTCCGGGCGGCGGACGGTGAGGCGCTCGCCGGGGACGATGTCGTAGATCAGGTGGGAGTAGACGGGCGCGGTGACCTCGTCCTTGCCGGCCTTGATGTCGGCGACGAAGCGGGTCAGGGCGCGGCGGTCGTAGGACTCGGGGAAGCCCTTGCGGGACATCAGACCGCGCGCCCGCAGCTCCTCGGTGGGCAGCAGGAAGCCGTCCGTGGTGACCAGCTCGACCCGGGGGTGCTCGGGCCAGCGGGACAGCAGGGCCTGGAGCAGCCGGGCCACGGTGGACTTGCCGACGGCGACCGAGCCGGCCACGCCTATGACGAAGGGGGTGCCGGACTGGGAGCCCTTCTCGCCGAGGAAGGTGTTCAGGGCGCCTCTGAGGCCGTCGGTGGCGCCGACGTAGAGGTTGAGCAGGCGGGAGAGCGGGAGGTAGATGTCCCGCACCTCGTCGAGGTCGATGACGTCGCCGAGGCCGCGCAGCTTCTCCACCTCCTCGGCGGTGAGCGGCTGCGGCGTCTTGTCGCGCAGGGCGCTCCATTCGGCGCGGGTGAGATCGACGTAGGGAGTCGCCTCCGGCCTGTGCCGGTGGGCGCTCCGGGGCATCGCGGAGACCGGTGAGATCACGTTCCATTGTTAACGCTGTTTGAACGGGGGCGGGCGTGGGGTGCGTCACGCGTCCCGTCGTGAAGATCACATCGCCGTCACGGTCGGGTACCGAGTGGCGCCCAGGTGATCATCTGTGCCGCCGCTGTGCGTAATGTGCATGGCAACTGTGCGCAAAGCGCGGGGAAAATACCGAAGAGAAGAGCGTTCACGTGAGTGCCACCGCCGTCCGCCGTACCGTCCTCGCCGCGTCCGCCGCCGCGCTGGCCCTGCTCGCCACCGCGTGCGGCGGCTCGGACGACGCGGACAAGGCGGCCGAGGGCAAGGGTGACGGCGCCTCCCCCGCCGCCGCGTCCGCCCCGGCGGCCAAGGCGCTGACCGCCGCCGAGCTGGAGAAGACCGGGCTCGCCCAGTCGGACGTGAAGAGCGGCAAGGTCACCACCAAGGTCCCGGCCGGCGACGACATCGCCGCGGCCAAGGTCACCGCCGCCGACGCGGCCTGCCTGCCGCTGGCCCGCGCCCAGGCGGGCGTGGCGCAGGGCGAGCCCGCGTCGACGGCGAAGCGGTCCTGGCTCGGCACGCCGAAGAAGCCGGCGTCCGGCACCAAGCCGGAGGACGCGCTGCTGGCCGCGCTCGACGTGAACAAGACGCTGATCGGCCTCGCCTCCTACGACGGCGGTGCCGCCGAGGCCGCTGTCGAGGGCCTGACCACCGCCGCGCAGAAGTGCGCGGGCGGCTTCACGGCCACCGTCGACGGCGAGAAGACGAAGTTCCTCGCGGTCGCCACCGCCGCCGCGCCGCAGGGCGGGGACCAGGGCCTCGCGGTGACCCTGACCATGGCCGCCGACGAGGGCGTCAAGGCCCCGGTCAAGATCGTCGTCGTCCGCGAGGGCGCCACGGTGGCCACCTTCAGCACCGTCAACTTGGCCGCGATGGCCTCGGGCAAGGACTACCAGGCCCCGGCCGACATCATCGCCGCGCAGGTGGCCAAGCTGGGCTGACGGCCCGCTCACCCCGCGAGGTCGAGCCGGCCGGCGAGTTCCGCTACCAGGAGCGGACGGGGGAGCGGAGCGTGAGGGGAGTCCTGTGGCGCAGGGCGCTCCACTCCACGCGGGTGAGGCCGACGTGGGGAGTCGGGTGGCGCGGCCAAGCTTCCTACGACGGCGGCGCCGACGAGGCCGCCGTCGAGGGCCTGACCACCGCCGTGCAGAAGTGCGCGGGCGGCTTCAGGGCCACCATCGGCTTCGTATGACCGTGGGAATTACCGAATTCGGGCACGCTGCGCCTCTTTTGAGCCCGGGTTTGATCGTAGGCTGCCGCGCATGTGCGGAATCGTGGGATACGTGGGAGCGCGGTCGGCGCTCGAAGTCGTGATGGCCGGGCTGAAGAGGCTGGAGTACCGGGGGTACGACTCGGCCGGGGTCGCGGTGCTCGCGGACGGGGGGCCGGCCACGGCCAAGCGGGCCGGGAAGCTGGTCAATCTGGAGAAGGAGCTGGCGGAGCGGCCGCTCCCGGCCGGGACGACCGGCCTCGGGCACACCCGCTGGGCCACGCACGGCGGTCCGACGGACGCCAACGCCCACCCGCACCTGGACGACGCGGGCCGGGTCGCGGTCGTGCACAACGGCATCATCGAGAACTTCGCCGTACTGCGCGCCGAACTGGCCGAGCGGGGCCACGGCCTGGTCTCGGAGACGGACACCGAGGTGGTCGCGCATCTGCTGGCGGAGGAGTACTCCGCGAGCGCCGACCTCGCGGAGGCCATGCGGCTGGTGTGCCGCCGTCTGGAGGGCGCGTTCACCCTGGTCGCGGTGCACGCCGACGAGCCGGACGTGGTCGTGGGCGCCCGCCGCAACTCCCCGCTGGTGGTGGGTGTCGGGGAGGGCGAGGCGTTCCTCGCCTCAGACGTGGCCGCGTTCATCGCGCACACCCGCGAGGCCGTCGAGCTGGGCCAGGACCAGGTGGTCGAGCTGCGCCGCGAGAGCGTCACGGTGACCGGCTTCGACGGCAGCCCGGCCGAGGTCCGCGCCTACCACGTGGACTGGGACGCCTCGGCCGCCGAGAAGGGCGGCTACGACTACTTCATGCTCAAGGAGATCGCCGAGCAGCCCAAGGCCGTCGCGGACACCCTCCTCGGCCGCATCGACCCCGCCGGCTCGCTCACCCTGGACGAGGTGCGGATCGGCGCTGCCGAGATGCGCGAGGTGGACAAGGTCGTCATCGTCGCCTGCGGCACCGCATTCCACGCCGGGATGATCGCCAAGTACGCCATCGAGCACTGGACCCGCATCCCCTGCGAGGTCGAGCTGGCCAGCGAGTTCCGCTACCGGGACCCGATCCTGGACGGGCGTTCGCTGGTCATCGCCATCTCCCAGTCCGGCGAGACCATGGACACCCTGATGGCGCTCAGGCACGCCCGCGAGCAGGGTTCCAAGGTGCTGGCCATCTGCAACACCAACGGCTCGACCATCCCGCGCGAGTCCGACGCCGTGCTCTACACGCACGCCGGCCCCGAGGTCGCCGTGGCCTCCACCAAGGCGTTCCTGACCCAGCTGGTCGCCTGCTACCTCGTCGCCCTCTATCTGGGCCAGGTGCGCGGCACCAAGTGGGGCGACGAGGTCCGGGACGTCGTGCGGGACCTCTCCCGCATCTCGAACGCGGTCGAGAGGGTCCTTGAGACCATGGAGCCGGTACGGGAGCTGGCCCGCTCGCTCGCCGACAAGAACACGGTGCTCTTCCTGGGCCGCCACGTGGGTTACCCCGTCGCCCTGGAGGGCGCCCTCAAGCTCAAGGAACTCGCCTACATGCACGCCGAGGGCTTCGCGGCGGGCGAGCTGAAGCACGGCCCGATCGCGCTGATCGAGCAGGACATGCCGGTCGTCGTGATCGTGCCCTCCCCGCGGGGCCGCTCGGTGCTGCACGACAAGATCGTCTCCAACATCCAGGAGATCCGCGCCCGCGGCGCCCGCACCATCGTCATCGCCGAGGAGGGCGACGAGGCGGTCGTCCCGTACGCCGACCACCTGATCCGCGTCCCGGCCACGCCCACCCTGCTCCAGCCGATGGTCTCCGCGGTGCCGCTCCAGGTGTTCGCCTGCGAACTCGCCACCGCGCGCGGCAACGAGGTGGACCAGCCGAGGAACCTGGCGAAGTCGGTGACGGTCGAGTAGCGGGCCCGCCGTAGGCTCCCGGCATGAGCATCATCGGGGTCGGGATCGATGTGGCCGAGATCGACCGGTTCCAGGCGGCGCTGGAGCGCACACCCAACCTCGCCGCCCGGCTGTTCGTCGCGGCGGAGCTGACGCTGCCGGGCGGGGAGCGGCGCGGGATCGCCTCGCTGGCCGCACGGTTCGCTGCCAAGGAGGCCCTCGCCAAGGCGCTGGGCGCGCCCGCCGGGCTGCTCTGGACCGACGCCGAGGTGTTCGTCGAGGACAACGGGCGGCCCCGGCTGCGGGTCAGGGGCACCGTCGCGGCCCGTGCGGCCGAGCTGGGGGTGCGGTCCTGGCACGTGTCGCTCAGCCATGACGCGGGTGTCGCCTCCGCCGTGGTGATCGCCGAGGCGTGACCCATCCGGGTGCGAGCGCCCGCGCATCGGGGGCAGACTCGGACCCATGCGACGTGCGTACAGCGTGGAGACGGTACGGGCCGCCGAGCGCGCCCTGATGGCCCGGCTGCCCGAGGGCGCCCTGATGCAGCGGGCGGCCGCCGGACTGGCCGCCGCCTCGGCGGAGTTCCTCGGGGTCCTCGGGCGGGTGTACGGCAGCCGGGTGGTGCTGCTCGTCGGCAGCGGCGACAACGGCGGCGACGCGCTGTACGCCGGGGCCCGGCTGCGCCGGCGCGGCGCCGGGGTCACCGCCGTGCTCCTGTCGCCCGACCGCGCCCACGAGGGCGGCCTCGCCGCGCTGCGCCGGGCGGGCGGCGCCGTCATCGGCCCGGAGCGTGCCCCCGCCGCGATCGAGCGGGCCGACCTCGTGATGGACGGCGTCACCGGCATCGGCGGCCGGGGGGGACTGAGGCCGGTCGCCGCCCGGCTCGCCTCGGCCGCCGAGCGCTCGCGGGCCGCGGTCGTCGCCGTGGACCTGCCCAGCGGGGTCGACGCGGACACCGGCGAGGTGTCCGGGGCCGCCGTACGCGCCGACCTCACCGTCACCTTCGGCGCCCACAAGCTCGGCCTGCTGGTCGACCCCGGCCGGGAGTACGCCGGGACGGTGCGGCTGATCGAGATCGGCCTCGACCTGCCCCCGGAGCCGGTGCTTCAGGCCCTTCAGCACGAGGACGTGGCCCGGCTGCTGCCCCGGCCCGGCGCCCAGAGCGACAAGTACCGGCGCGGGGTGGTGGGCATCGCCGCCGGCTCCGCGCGCTACCCCGGCGCGGCCGTCCTCGCCGTCTCCGGCGCGCTGCGCGGCGGCGCGGGCGCCGTACGGTACGTCGGTCCCGCCGGGGACGCGGTCCTCGCCCGCTTCCCCGAGACCCTCGTCTCCGACCAGGGCCCCGGCCACGCGGGCCGGGTGCAGGCATGGGTGGTGGGACCGGGCGCCGGGGAGGACGCGGCGACCGTGGCCGAGGTGCTCGGCGCGGACGTACCCGTGCTGCTGGACGCCGACGGGCTGCGGCTGGCCGGCCGGGACGCCGTACGCGGGCGCACCGCGCCGACCCTGATGACCCCTCATGCCGGTGAGGCCGCCGCCCTGCTGGGGGTGCGCCGCGAGGAGGTCGAGGCGGCCCGGCTGGCCTCGGTGCGCGAACTGGCCGCGAAGTACCGGGCGACGGTGCTGCTGAAGGGCTCCACCACGCTGGTCGCCGACCCCGGCGGCGGCCCGGTCCGGGTCAACGCCACCGGCACCGGCCGGCTGGCCACCGCGGGCAGCGGTGACGTGCTGTCAGGGCTCGCCGGCTCGCTGCTCGCCTCCGGGCTGTCGGCGCTGGACGCGGGCAGCGTCGCCGCCTACCTGCACGGCCTCGCCGGGCGCCTCGCCTCACGGGGCGCCCCCATCGCCGCGCTGGACATCGCCGAGCGGGTCCCCGAGGCGTGGCGGGACGTCGTACGGGACTGAGCGCGCGGATCGCCGAGGAGTGCGGCCGGGGGCCGCCGGCGCCCTCTGAGAGACTGGGGGCGCCATGAACGAGACTTCCGCTGTGCCGACCGCGCCCCTGCGCGCCCGCGCCGAGATCGATCTGGGTGCCCTGCGCGCCAACGTCCGGACGCTGCGCGCCCGCGCGGGAGGCGTGCACCTGATGGCCGTCGTCAAGTCGGACGCGTACGGCCACGGCGCCGTGCCGTGTGCCCGCGCCGCCCTGGACGCCGGCGCGACCTGGCTCGGCACCGCCACCCCGGAGGAGGCGCTCGCGCTGCGCGCGGCCGGGCTGCCGGGCCGGATCATGTGCTGGCTCTGGGTGCCCGGCGGCCCCTGGCGGCAGGCGATCGAGGCCGACCTCGACGTCGCGGTCAGCGGCATGTGGGCGCTGCGCGAGGTCACCGCCGCCGCCCGCGAGGCCGGCCGTCCCGCGCGGGTGCAGCTCAAGGCCGACACCGGCCTCGGCCGCAACGGCTGCCAGCCCGAGGACTGGCCCGAACTGATCGGCGCGGCCCTGGAGGCCGAGGCCGCCGGGCTGATCGAGGTCACCGGACTGTGGTCCCACTTCGCTTGCGCCGACGAGCCCGGCCACCCCTCCATCGCCGCCCAGCTCGTCCTGTTCAGGGAGATGGTGGCGTACGCCGAGGAGCGGGGCGTGCAGCCCGAGGTGCGGCACATCGCCAACTCCCCGGCCACGCTGACCCTTCCGGAGACCCACTTCGACCTCGTCCGCACCGGCATCGCGATGTACGGCATCTCGCCCAGCCCCGAGCTGGGCACCCCGGCCGACTTCGGACTGCGCCCGGTGATGACGCTGAGCGCGTCGCTGGCGCTGGTCAAGCGGGTGCCGGGCGGGCACGGCATCAGCTACGGCCACCACTACGTCACCCCCGGCGAGACCACCCTCGGCCTGGTGCCGCTCGGGTACGCCGACGGCATCCCCCGGCACGCCTCGGGCGGTGGCCCGGTGCTGGTCGACGGCAAGCTGCGGACCGTCGCGGGGCGGGTGGCGATGGACCAGTTCGTGGTCGACCTCGGCGGCGACGAACCCGGACCGGGCACGCGGGCCGTGCTGTTCGGGCCGGGCGACGGGGGCGAGCCCACCGCCGAGGACTGGGCGCAGGTGTGCGGCACGATCGCCTACGAGATCGTCACCCGGATCGGCACGCGCGTGCCCCGCGTCCATGTGAACGGGTGACCCCGCCGGCCCGGGGCACGCTACTGTCCGGTAGCCGCCGGCGCACCGGCCCGGCGGACGGCGGTACGGCGAGGAGGAACGGCACGTGAGCGAGAGCGGTGCGGGAGCCGTGGCGGACGCGGTCGCGGCGACGGCCGCGTCCGGCGGCTGGCGCAAGGCGACCGGCCTCGCCGGCGCCGCGCTGGGCGTCCTGGCCGCCGGCGCGGCGGCCGGGGTCGCCATCGAGCGGATGACGGTCGGGCGCGACATACGCCGCAAGGCGCTGCTGGCGCTGGACTCCTCGGGTCCCTACGGCACCCTGCGCGGCACCCCGGGCAAGGCCGCCGCCGACGACGGCACCGCGCTGTACTACGAGGTCGACGACATCGACCCCGACCCCGGCCCGCACGTCTCCCCGCGCCGCCGCAGGCTCTTCGGCCGCAAGGCGCCCGCCCCGGTGACCGTCGTCTTCTGCCACGGCTACTGCCTCACCCAGGACTCCTGGCACTTCCAGCGGGCCGCCCTGCGCGGCGTCGTCCGCACCGTCCACTGGGACCAGCGCAGCCACGGCGAGTCCGGGCGTGGCGTGGCCCAGACCCGCGACGGGCAGCCGGTCACCATGGACCAGCTGGGCCGGGACCTGAAGGCCGTGCTGGACGCGGCGGTACCCGAGGGGCCGGTGGTGCTGGTGGGGCACTCGATGGGCGGGATGACGGTGATGGCGCTCGCCGCCCAGTACCCGGAGTACGTCCGGGACCGGGTCGTCGCCACCGCGTTCGTCGGCACCTCCTCCGGCAGGCTCGGCGAGGTCAACTTCGGGCTGCCGCTGGCCGGGGTCAACGCGGTGCGCCGGGTGCTGCCGGGCGTGCTGAAGGCGCTCGGGCAGCAGGCGGAGCTGGTGGAGAAGGGGCGCCGGGCCACCGCGGAGCTGTTCGCCGGGGTGATCAAGCGGTACTCGTTCGGGGGGCGGGACATCGACCCGGCGGTCGGGCGGTTCGCGGAGCGGATGATCGAGTCCACGCCGATCGACGTGGTCGCGGAGTTCTACCCGGCCTTCACCGACCACGACAAGACCGAGGCGCTGGCCTGCTTCCGGGACATGCCGGTGCTGGTGCTGGCCGGGGTGCGGGACCTGGTCACCCCGAGCGAGCACAGCGAGGCGATAGCGGACCTGCTGCCCGACAGCGAGCTGGTGCTCGTACCGGAGGCGGGACACCTCGTCATGCTGGAGCATCCGGAGGTCGTCACCGACCGGCTGGCGGACCTGCTGACCCGCGCGGGAGCCGTACCCGCAGGAGCTACCGTTAGCGGCTATGGAAGAGGCAGCAGCGGCGCACAGCCCGACTGAGACCCGGCTCACCGTCACCTCCCCCGAGCGGATGCGGGAGCTGGGCCTGAGACTGGCCGGGCTGCTGCGCGCGGGTGACCTGGTGATGCTCACCGGGGAGCTGGGGGCGGGCAAGACGACGCTGACCCGGGGGCTCGGCGAGGGGCTCGGGGTGCGCGGCGCGGTCACCTCGCCGACCTTCGTCATCGCGCGGGTCCACCCGTCCCTGGTCGACGGGCCTCCACTGGTCCATGTCGACGCCTACCGGCTCTCCGGCGGTCTCGACGACATGGAGGACCTCGATCTCGACGTGTCCCTGCCCGAGTCGGTGATCGTCGTGGAGTGGGGCGAGGGCAAGGTCGAGGAGCTGACCGACGACCGGCTGGAGATCCTCATCCACCGCGCGGCCGGCGACACCACGGACGAGGTCCGGCACGTCACCCTGACCGGCCTCGGCGACCGCTGGGCGAAGGCGGAGCTGGACGCGCTCGCGGGCTGAGGGCGCCGATGTCCCGACAGGGTGTCGGGAACGTGTTGCGCGGGACGTACCAGGCGTGGTCATATGGTACCCAGCCCGAGGTAGGCATACCTAACTTCGCTTGCCCTCGCAGCTCAGGAGGCGCCCCATGCCCGTCACCCCGGCCCGCCCGGAGCGCATCCGGACCACCCCGCGGCCCTCCATGAGCGACCTCCTGGCCTCCTGCGCGGCGGCCCGGACGGTCTCCACCCCGCCCGCACCCCCGGCCCCGGCCGGTCGCGGCCGTGATCATCGCGAGGCGGCCTGACCGGCGTCAGCGGATCACCACCACCGGCACCCCGATCGTGGCGAACCGCCACATCGCGTCGCCGTCCGGGCGGGTCTCACGGATGCCGCCGGTGCGGGGGGAGCCCGGTTCGGCGGGCGCGGCGCGGGTGGCGGCGCTGAAGCCGACCGTCACGCCGTCGACCGCCGTGAAGCGGACGACGTGCTCCACCGGGACGCCGTCGCTGCCGGTCACCGCGTGGGAGCGCGAGGTCACCCAGTAGGAGCCCGGTGCCGGGTCGACGCCGCCGGGGCGGACGCCGAAGGTGCGGGTGACGCGGCCGCGGTCGTCCACCAGCCAGACCCGGTCGTCGTCGACCGAGTACACCACCCGCTCGCCCCTGCCCGAGTCGGCCGGCAGCGCCGTGGGGTGGCGGCGGTCGCGCGGGGCCCTGGTGGCGGCCACCGAGGGGGACGCGCTCGCCGAGGGCGCCCGCAGGCTCGCCGGGACGGTCGCTTCGGCCTGGTAGGCGAGGAGGCCGACGGCGCCGACGGCCACCGCGACGAGTCCGGCCACCATCCCCGAGCTGGTCCCTGCCACGTGCGCCACCTCTGCCTCGTACCGACCCGTCACGGTTCGCGGGACAAGTGAGTTCTCTCCTGGTTCGTACAGACCGTAGCAGTCGGTGACGGTCTGTACGGGACGGGCGTGCGCGAGCCGTCGGCGCCGTAGGCTGTTCGCGTGCTTCTGCTCGCTCTGGATACCGCCACCCCCGCCGTCACCGTCGCCCTGCACGACGGGACGGACGTCGTCGCCTCGTCGAGCCAGGTGGACGCCCGCCGCCACGGAGAGCTGCTGCTGCCCGCCGTGGACCGCGTGCTCGCCGCCGCCGGGGTCCGGCTGGACGCCGTCACCGGCGTCGTCGTCGGCACCGGCCCCGGCCCCTACACCGGGCTGCGGGTCGGCCTGATGACCGCCGACACCTTCGGGCTCGCCCTCGGCGTCCCCGTGCACGGCGTGTGCACCCTGGACGGCCTGGCCCATGCCGCCGACATCGAGAAGGGCCCCTTCGCCGTGGCGACCGACGCCCGGCGCAAGGAGGTCTACTGGGCGACGTACGCCGACTCCCGCACCCGGCTCACCGGCCCGGCCGTGGACCGCCCGGCCGACATCGCCGAGCGCGTCGCGGGACTGCCCGCCGTGGGCGCGGGCGCGCTGCTCTACCCGGACACCTTCCCCGACGCCCACGAGCCGGAGCACGTGTCCGCCGCCGCGCTCGCCTCGCTGGCCGCCGAGCGGCTGGCCGCCGGGGAGGAGCTGGACGAGCCCCGCCCGCTGTATCTGCGCAGGCCCGACGCCCAGGTGCCGAAGAACTACAAGGTGGTCACCCCCAAGTGACCGTGACGCTGCGCGAGATGCGCTGGTGGGACATCGACCGGGTCCTGGGCCTCGAGAAGGACCTCTTCCCCGAGGACGCCTGGTCGCGGGGCATGTTCTGGTCCGAGCTGGCCCACGCCCGGGGCGACGGCGCCACCCGCCGCTACCTCGTCGCCGAGCACGACGGCCGCCTCGTCGGGTACGCCGGGCTCGCCGCCTCCGGTGACCTCGGTGACGTCCAGACCATCGCCGTCGCCCGCGACCAGCAGGGCACCGGCGTCGGCGGCCGGCTGCTGACCGAGCTGCTGCGGGCCGCCACCGCCTTCGAGTGCGCCGAGGTGATGCTGGAGTGCCGGGTGGACAACACCCGCGCCCAGAGGCTCTACGAGCGCTTCGGCTTCGCCCCCATCGGCTTCCGGCGCGGCTACTACCAGCCTGGCAATGTGGACGCCCTGGTGATGCGCCTGACCGACCCCTCCTCCTCCCTGGAAGACGTACAGGGAACCGAGCAAGGAACCGAGATCAATGGCTGACGAACCTCTCGTCCTCGGCATCGAGACCTCCTGCGACGAGACCGGCGTCGGCATCGTGCGCGGCACCACCCTGCTCGCCGACGCGATCGCCTCCAGCGTCGACGAGCACGCCCGCTTCGGCGGGGTCGTGCCCGAGGTGGCGTCCCGCGCGCATCTGGAGGCGATGGTCCCGACCATCGACCGCGCGCTGAAGGAGGCGGGCGTCACCGCCCGCGACCTCGACGGCATCGCGGTGACCGCGGGACCCGGCCTCGCGGGCGCCCTGCTGGTCGGCGTCTCGGCGGCCAAGGCGTACGCCTACGCCCTCGGCAAGCCCCTCTACGGCGTGAACCACCTCGCCTCGCACATCTGCGTGGACCAGCTGGAGCACGGCCCGCTGCCCGAGCCGACCATGGCGCTGCTGGTCTCCGGCGGCCACTCCTCGCTGCTGCTCTCCTCGGACATCACCTCCGACGTCCGGCCGATGGGCGCCACCATCGACGACGCGGCCGGCGAGGCGTTCGACAAGATCGCCCGCGTGCTGGACCTCGGCTTCCCCGGCGGCCCGGTCATCGACCGCTACGCGCGCGAGGGCGACCCGGCGGCCATCAGCTTCCCGCGCGGCCTGACCGGCCCCCGTGACGCCGCCTACGACTTCTCCTTCTCCGGGCTGAAGACCGCCGTGGCCCGCTGGATCGAGGCGAAGCGGGCGGCCGGCGAGGAAGTGCCGGTCCGTGACGTGGCCGCTTCCTTCCAGGAGGCCGTGGTGGACGTGCTGACCCGCAAGGCGGTGCGCGCCTGCAAGGACGAGGGCGTGGACCACCTGATGATCGGCGGCGGTGTCGCGGCCAACTCCCGGCTGCGGGCGCTGGCCCAGGAGCGCTGCGAGGCGGCCGGCATCCGGCTGCGCGTGCCGCGTCCCAAGCTGTGCACGGACAACGGCGCGATGGTCGCCGCCCTCGGCGCCGAGATGGTCGCCCGCAACCGCTCGGCCTCCGACTGGGACCTGTCCGCCGACTCCTCCCTGCCGGTCACCGACCCGCACGTGCCGGGCACCGGGCACGACCATGTGCACGAGGTCAGCAAGGAGAACCTCTACTCATGACCGTCGCCCTGATGTGGGAGGCGAAGGCCGCCGACGGCCGGGGCGGGGAGCTGCTGGACTGGGCCCGCGCGCAGCGACTGCCCATGACCCCGCTGCGCCGCGAGACCTTCCGCGCGCCCGGGGACCGGGTACTGGTCATCACCTGGTGGGAGGCCGCCTACGACGCGGACGTGCCGGAACTGCCCGCGCCGGACGCCGGTCTGGTGTCCCGGCCGGTGCACCGCTGGCGGTTCGAGCCGGTCGCGGACTGATCCGCCGGCTCCGGGTGGCGCGTTGCGGTGATCTCTGGCTATGATCATCACAGAGCGAACGGCCGGAACAACTCCGGTACGAACGCCGTGCGTTGGTGGTCCAAGTCAAGACGCCCCGCTTCCTGCGGGGAAATGCAGGTGCGATCCCTGCCCAGCGCTCCACTTCACCCCGTCCCGGGTATCCGGGGCGGGGTGTTCTCGTTCCCGGGCTCCGGCGAGACCCTCACGGTGCCCGGCCGGGCCGGTGCCGGAATCCGGGGAGCGCATGCGTGGAGCCGTTGCCTCACCGGCTCACTCCCGGCCCGGGACTCCGCCACGGGGCCGCCGGGCACTTTCGCCCTGCCCGGGGAGGTCCGGCAGCGCTGCCCGATCACACGGTCGTGCCGCTCGGCCGGTCGGTCGCCGGGTGACCGATCAGCATCGTCGGCGCTCCCGCCACCCGGGTCATGAACACCGTCGCCGAGTGGGGTCCCTGCGGTTTGACCTTGCGGCGCAGCTCCTCCGGCTCGACCGCCGAGCCGCGCTTCTTCACCGTCAGGTTGCCGACGCCACGCTCCCGCAGCAGGGCCTTCAGCTTCTTGACGTTGAACGGCATCCGGTCGGTGATCTCGTAGGCCGTGGCGTACGGGGTCGGGCGGAGTGCGTCGGCGGTGACGTAGGCGATCGTCTCGTCCAGCAGGCCGCCGTCCAGCTCCTCGGCGACCTCCGCGACCAGGTGGGCGCGGATCACCGCGCCGTCGGGCTCGTACAGGTACCGGCCGGGCGGGCGGACCGCCGGGTAGGGCAGGCCCCGGCCCCGGAGGGTGCGCGGGCCGGGCAGGAGGGTGGCGCGGACACCGCCGGGCGCGCCGGTGCCGAACCAGAGGACGGCCTCCTTCACGTCACCCCCGTCCGAGATCCACTCGGCCTCGGCCTCGGCGGGCACCGCCTCGTGCGGGATGCCGGGGGCGATCTTCAGGGCGGCGCGGGGCGCGGCCAGCGCGGCGGCCACGGCCCAGGACAGGGGCGGTGAGTACGCCTCCGGGTCGAAGACGCGGCCGCGTCCGCCGCGCCGGGCGGGGTCCGCGAACACCGCGTCGTACCCGGCGGTGTCCACCTCGGTGACATCGGCCTCGCGCACCTCGATCAGGTCGCCGAGGCCCAGCACCCCGGCGTTGGCGCGGGCCACGGCCGCCGTCAGCGGGTCCCGGTCCACCGCGAGCACCCGGATGCCGGCGCGGGCCAGCGCGAGCGCGTCGCCGCCGATCCCGCAGCACAGGTCGGCCACCGAGGTGACGCCGAGCGCCCGCATCCGCTCCGCGCGGTACGCGGCCACACTCGCCCGCGTCGACTGCTCGACCCCGTTCGGGGTGAAGAACATCCGCCGCGCGTCCCCGGCGCCGAACTTGGCTTCCGCCCGCTGCCGCAGCCGGGCCTGGCCGAGCGCGGCCGACACGAGCCCGGCCGGGTGGGTGCGGCGCAGCCGGGTGGCCACGGCGAGTTCGTCGGCCGGCGCGGTGCCGCGCACCTCGTCGAGGAGGGCCCGGCCCTCGTCGGTGCGCAGCGCGTGGAATCCCTGGAGTGCGGAGAGCTGGTCGTTCACCGGCTCATTGTGGGCCAGTCGGTGGACCGTGCGCCTCCGGCGGCGGTGTCGGGCCGGGACCGGGGCCGGCGCCTGCCAGAATCCGGCAGCATGGGATATGTAGTACAAAATGACAAATCCCGGACCGGCTCCGGGGCCGGCTCCCGGATCGGTTCCCGGACCGGCCGCCGGCTCCGTCCCCGGTCCCTGGTCGTCCGCTGCTCGCTCGCCGTGCTGGCCACCGCCGCCGCCCTCGCCGGCTGCGCGGACTCCGGCCCCGGCGGCCCCGCCCCCGCCGGGCTGGGCGGCCCCGCCAAGGCCCCTGACGCCGCCTCGGCCCGCCTGGCGGAGCGGCGCCGCATGGTGGCCGCCGCCCGCCGGTGGAAGCTCGCCCAGGTCCCGCTCACGGCCCCGGCCCCACCCGGGGTCAAGCCGAGGATCACCGCCCGCGACGGCTTCGAGGTGGACCACCAGGAGGACGAGGCCCTCCCCCCGGTCTTCACCACCGTCCCCACCGACAAGAAGATCGTCTTCCTCACCATCGACGACGGCGCCGAGAAGGACCCCCGGTTCCTCCGGATGATGCGGGAGCTGAAGGTCCCGTACACCGCCTTCCTCAGCGACTACCTGGTGAAGGACGACTACGGGTACTTCCGCAGGAGCCAGGCGTACGGCAACACGCTGGACAACCACACCCTGACCCACCCCTACCTGCCCGGCCTCTCCTACGAGCAGCAGCGCCACGAGATCTGCGGCATGCAGGACGTCATGGAGGAGCAGTACGGCAAGCGCCCCGAGGTCCTGCGCCCGCCCTACGGCGACTACGACCAGGACACGCTGCGCGCCGCCAAGTCCTGCGGCATCAAGTACGCGCCGATCTGGAACGAGGAGGTCTTCGTCGACCACTGGGAGTACCGCGAGGACGACCAGCGGCTGCACCGCGGCGACATCGTCCTCACCCACTTCCGGGGCACCGACGAGTGGGACGGCACGATGGTCGACGACATGCGCCGCTTCCTGAACAAGGTCACCCGCGAGGGATACGCCGTGGCACGCCTGGAGGACTACCTGTGAGGCGCCCGGCGCGGCCGGCCCACCGTGCGGCGCGGGCCGTCGCGCTCGCCTCGGCCGCGCTGCTGCTCACCGGCTGCGCCCAGTCGGTCGACCCCATCGAGCGCCTCGGCAAGAAGGCCGCCGCGGGCGTCCGCCGCCCGGCCCCCGAACGCGCCTATCTCCGCTGGGGCCTCACCGCCCCCCTGGCCGCCCCGCCCCGCCCCCTCTCCCTGCGTGCCGGGACCCGGGTGGCGGACCACGTGGCCACAGCCGACCGGGTCGTCTTCCTCACCTACGGCGAGGGAGCCGTACGGGACCGGAGGCTGGCCGCACTGGTCGGCGAACTCCGCCTGCCGGTCACCGTGTTCACCCGCGCCGACGCCGCCGTCCACTGGCGCGTCAAGACCACGCGCTACGGCCTCACCTACAGGGGCACCCCCGAACACCTGACCCCCGGCGACATCGTCCGCATCACCCCGGACCACGAGGGCGCCCTGGCCGAGCGCACGGTGCGCGTGCTGAAGGAGGTGCAGCGCAGGGGCCTGACGGCCGGAAGGCTGACGGACTACCGCTAGGCACTTCGACCCGTCCGGCGTCCGAGGCCGCGCGCGCCGACAGCACGGCGCGGCCACGCCGAAGAGGTACGCGATGCCGACGCGCCGCACGTCGATTGGCACTCCGCTTGACCGAGTGCTAACCCCGGTCATAGTCTCGGCACTGGCACTCGGCACACGAGAGTGCCAACACAGCGACGGGCAGGTCCGGCACCCGCGACGACGGATCGACCTGGTCGCCACCTCAGACAGTCAACCCCGTGAATTCTCAGAAGGGGGAGGTCGGATCGTGACGACCGCCAGCTCCAAGGTTGCCATCAAGCCGCTCGAGGACCGCATCGTGGTCCAGCCGCTGGACGCCGAGCAGACCACGGCCTCGGGCCTGGTCATCCCGGACACCGCGAAGGAGAAGCCCCAGGAGGGCGCCGTCCTCGCCGTCGGTCCGGGCCGCTTCGAGAACGGCGAGCGCCTGCCGCTCGACGTCCAGGTCGGCGACATCGTGCTGTACAGCAAGTACGGCGGCACCGAGGTGAAGTACAACGGCGACGAGTACCTCGTCCTCTCGGCTCGCGACGTGCTCGCGATCATCGAGAAGTAGTTCACCCCGAAGCATCTGCTTCACCACTGCGCCCCTGGTTCCCGCGACCGTAAAGAAGCCGGGCGGCCGGGGGCGCAGGCACATCCACCCAGATTTTCCGAGAGGGCTCCCGCTGTCATGGCGAAGACACTGAAGTTCGACGAGGACGCCCGTCGCGCCCTTGAGCGCGGCGTCAACAAGCTTGCCGACACGGTGAAGGTGACGATCGGCCCCCGCGGCCGCAACGTCGTCATCGACAAGAAGTTCGGCGCGCCCACCATCACCAACGACGGTGTCACGATCGCCCGTGAGGTCGAGATCGATGACCCGTTCGAGAACCTCGGCGCCCAGCTGGTGAAGGAGGTGGCGACCAAGACCAACGACATCGCGGGTGACGGCACCACCACCGCCACCGTGCTCGCCCAGGCGCTGGTCCGCGAGGGCCTGAAGAACGTCGCCGCCGGCGCGTCCCCGGCCGCCCTGAAGAAGGGCATCGACGCCGCGGTCAAGGCCATCTCCGAGGAGCTGCTCGCCTCGGCCCGCCCGATCGACGAGAAGTCCGACATCGCCGCCGTCGCCGCGCTGTCCGCCCAGGACCAGCAGGTCGGCGAGCTGATCGCCGAGGCCATGGACAAGGTCGGCAAGGACGGTGTCATCACCGTCGAGGAGTCCAACACCTTCGGTCTGGAGCTGGACTTCACCGAGGGCATGGCCTTCGACAAGGGCTACCTGTCCCCGTACTTCGTCACCGACCAGGAGCGTATGGAGGCCGTCCTCGACGACCCGTACATCCTGATCAACCAGGGCAAGATCTCCTCGATCACCGAGCTGCTCCCGCTGCTCGAGAAGATCATCCAGAGCAACGCCTCCCGGCCGCTGCTGATCATCGCCGAGGACGTCGAGGGCGAGGCCCTGTCGACCCTGGTGGTCAACAAGATCCGTGGCACCTTCAACGCCGTAGCGGTGAAGGCCCCCGGCTTCGGCGACCGCCGCAAGGCGATGCTCCAGGACCTGGCCGTCCTCACCGGCGCCACCGTCATCTCCGAGGAGGTCGGCCTCAAGCTCGACCAGGCCGGTCTGGACGTACTCGGCTCCGCCCGCCGCGTGACCGTCACCAAGGACGACACCACGATCGTGGACGGCGGCGGCAACTCCGCCGACGTGCAGGGCCGCGTCGGCCAGATCAAGGCCGAGATCGAGAACACCGACTCCGACTGGGACCGCGAGAAGCTCCAGGAGCGCCTCGCCAAGCTGGCCGGCGGCGTGTGCGTGATCAAGGTCGGCGCCGCCACCGAGGTGGAGCTGAAGGAGAAGAAGCACCGCCTGGAGGACGCCATCTCCGCGACCCGCGCCGCGGTCGAGGAGGGCATCGTCTCCGGTGGTGGCTCCGCGCTGGTGCACGCCGCGAAGGTCCTCCAGGACGGTCTCGGCAAGACCGGCGACGAGGCCACCGGTGTGACCGTCGTCCGCAACGCGGTCGTCGAGCCGCTGCGCTGGATCGGCGAGAACGCCGGCCAGGAGGGCTACGTCATCGTCTCCAAGGTCAAGGACCTGGAGAAGGGCCACGGCTACAACGCAGCCACCGGCGAGTACGGCGACCTGGTCAAGGCCGGCGTCATCGACCCGGTCAAGGTCACCCGCTCCGCCCTGGAGAACGCCGCCTCCATCGCGTCTCTCCTCCTCACGACCGAGACCCTGGTCGTCGAGAAGAAGGAAGAGGAGCCGGCCGACGCGGGCCACGGCCACGGCCACTCCCACTAGAACAACAGCCCCCTGGGGCAACGGACTTCGCCCCGCCGGATTCTCCTGGCGGGGCGAAGTGCTGTCCGAATCCGGACCGCTGCCCGGCGAAAGCCCACCGGCAACCCGCATGCGACATCCGTGCGTCAGTCACTCGGCACCGCCGGGACCACTATCCCTCTGCCACGTCCTGTTCCCGCCGCCAGCCCTTGTAGGCGAGAGGAAGTTCCGTGTAGGTGTAGGACGGGAGTCCATTTCCGAACTCCCGCAGTTTCGCCCAGTCCTTCTTCAGGTCCCCCTCGGTAGGGAACTTCCCGAATTCGATCGCCATGCAGAGCACGTCCTCCACGGTGACGACCGTGAGATCCCGCTCATTGGCGAGAGCCTGACCGCCCTGATCGTCGATGGCGACATACACCTCGTGGCCCTCGTCCTGGAAGTGCACTCCATGCGCGACGACCACCGCCTCTCCGAGATCCCTCGAATCCCGCAGGGCTTCTTCGAGCTGCCGGCCTCGCACGTCCTCGAAAACCTCGATCACGCGAGCCGATGCCGTCCGCGCCTCGATCGGCGGAAGGACGCGGACGTACGGGCTGCCTGTCAGGCGAGTCCACCTGAGTTTCAGTCCGGGGTACTTCCTGTCCTTGCCCACGATCTCGTCAGAGACCTCCTGCGGCACGAGGAGGACGAGTTCGGCCTGGCGGAGAACATTCACAAGCAGCCTGTGGAGGTTGGCACCGACGAAGTGCACGCAGATAACCGCGTCCAGGATGCACAGCGGCTCCGCCTGTTCCTCCGGAGCGATTTCCCCCAGCGCCGGTTCGTGCTTCTCGGGCAAGCCTCCACCCTTCGACGTCCCCCAACAGGGTCAGTCTACTTGCCTCTTGTCGCCTCTTGTCCGGCCACGAGCGACCAGTCGGTCGCGATCGACTCTCTTGGGCTCCGGCAGGTCAGGGAAGATACCCGCCTCCCTGAGACCCGCTTCGGCTTCTTCCGGCTTTCGCCCCTCAAGCATGGCCAGGGCGCGGACTCCGATGAGATTACGCCGGTACGCCTCAACGGCACGTTCGAGAATGCGCCGAGGGGCACGAGGGGAACGAGACGACTCCTTCTCCTGTTCGTAGGCCGGCCCCCAGCCGTACTTCTGCGCGAGCTGTTCTCCGGTCGGCCGCTGCAACTTCCTCTTCTGCTCCGCGGTGAGCATCGACATGGACTCGAGCTGAATGAGGATCACCGGGAAACTCACTCTGAAGTGCCGTGCCAGGAGCGCTGCGGTGCGTTCCTCGATCCGGCCGGCCGTGTGGTAGCGCTCGGTGGACAGCCATGACCTGATTCCCTCTTCGGGCGCCAGAAGGTGACGGGCGAAGGCGTCGCAGCGTCTCTCCTCAGGTGTCCGCTCTCCGTTCAGCTCGTGAACGCGGATACCGTCCTGCCAGAGAAGGTGGCCCAGTTCATGCGCGAAGGTGAACCTCTGCCGCTCGGGTACATCGCATGTCCGCACCGTGATGAGGGTGGTCCGGCGCACCGGATCGACAGCAGTGATGCCGTCGATCGAGCTGGGGAGTTCGAGTACCGCCGTATCAGCGCCGGTGAGCTGCTCGATCAGTTCGTCCACGTCAGCGATCGGCGCGCAGCCCAGGCGCAGCTTTTGCCGCACCTGTTCGGCCAGCGTTCTCGCCTGCTGCTCCCATGCCAGTCGGGTATCGGGAGCAGGGAGACGCCCCTCCGGTCTCCGTTCGTGCGGCGCGCTCGCTCCCAGCTTGTCCAGCCGGGCGTCCAGTTCCACGACGTCAAGGGCGCGACGAACCGCCACCTGGCGCTCCCCGGCATCGCTCCCGTTGATCCTCGCCGCGACCTGGACCCGCTCGCGCACAGGATCGCCGCTGGTCAGCAGGCGTACGGGAATGTCCAGGGCCACAGCGAGGCGGTCGAGTTCGGCAAGCGTCACGCCCGCTCGGACGCCGTTCTCGATGCGTGTCAAAGTGGGTTGGGAGAGCTGAGCGCGTGCGGCGAGATCGCGCTGGTTGAACCCAGCTCGCTCACGTTCGCCGCGGATCCGCTCCCCCACGAGCTTGAGATCCACGTAGCACCTCCTCGTTGAATCTATTCTACCGGCCTGATTCACACTGGCCAGTCGTACATATAGCACCCCCGACCGACAGTGCGTGGACACCGGACCGCCTTCGTCAGCGGGGTCCGTACTTGCGGCCCGTGCGTGCGCTGATCCCGCCCAGCAGTCCGCGCGGGGCGACCTTGGCCAGGCCCATCAGGGCCTTGTAGCGGGGGTCGGGGATGGAGACGGTCTTGTTGCGGGCGAGGTCGGTCAGGGCGGACGCCACCAGCTTGTCCGCGTCCAGCCACATCCAGCCGGGGATGTTGTCCGTACCCATCCCGGCCCGCGCGTGGAACTCGGTGCGCACGAAGCCGGGGCAGAGGGCCATCAGCCGGACTCCGCTGCCCGCCAGGTCCCTCGCCGCGCCCTGGGTGAACTGCACGACCCACGCCTTCGAGGCGCCGTACGTACCGCGCGGGACGAAGGCCGCCACCGAGGCGACGTTCACCACCCCGCCGCGCCCGCGCTCCCGCATCGCCTCCGTCGCCGCCGAGGTCAGCCGGAGCACCGCCTCGCAGTGCACCTTGATCATCCGCAGCTCGTCCGCCATGGAGACCTCCAGATAGCGGCCCTTGTTGCCGAACCCGGCGTTGTTGACCAGCAGGTCGACCGGGCTGCGGCGGTCGGCGAGCCGCTCGGCCACCGCCTCGATGCCCTCGTCCTCGGCCAGGTCGGCGGTCAGCACCTCCGCCTCGACGCCGTGCAGGTCGTGCAACTCGAGCGCCTGCTCCCGCAGCCGCGCCGTGTCCCGCGCCACCAGCACCAGGTCGTGCCCGTCCGCCGCCAGCCGCCGTGCGAACGCGGCGCCGATGCCCGCGGTCGATCCCGTAATCAGAGCCGTTGTCATGGCCCAAGAGTAGTGACCCGCACCGGCGGCACCCGGCCCGTGGTGACGGCCGTTCAGCGTGGCTGGTCCGCCAGGTACTTGTGGACCTTGGCCAGCGTCTCGGTGTGCAGCGCGTCGCCCGCCGCGAGCAGCGACGGCAGCAGCTCCCGCTCGGTGGTCACCGCGCGGAACTGGGTCGCCGCCGTCACCCCGTGGTCCGGCCGGCGCACGATCTCCACCGCGTCGCCCGCCCGGATCTCACCCGGTTCGATCACCCGCAGGTAGGCACCCGTGACGCCCTTCCGGGTGAACCTCCTCACCCAGCCCCGCTCGGCCATGTGGCCCTGGAACGTACGGCACGGAATCCGTCCCGACGTCACCTCCAGCACCACCCCGGAACCGATCCGCCAGCGCTCCCCGATCAGCGCCCCGGAGACGTCCAGCCCCTCGGTGGTGAGGTTCTCCCCGAAGCAACCGTTGGACAGCGACCGGCCCAGCTCGCGCTCCCAGTCGTCCAGGTCCTCGCGCGCGAAGGCGTACACCGCCTGGTCGTCCCCGCCGTGATGGCGCAGCTCGCACACCGCGTCCCCGGCCAGCCCGCTGCCGCCGGTCCCCTTCGGCCCCGGTGCCGCCACCCGCACCGGCCCGTCGGCGGGCCGCTTGTCGATGCCCGTCACCCCCTCGGCCTGGTCGGTGTACGGCACCGCGCTGGGGCGCCCCAGATTGACGGAGAGAAGCTTCATGCGCGCACGGTACGTGACCGCTGCCCAAAGCGTCGAGGCGATATCGGGACCGGGTCCCAAGCACGCCTTATGCTCGATGGGTGATCGAGGCCCGCCATCTCCGCGTCCTGCGCGCCGTCGCCACCACCGGTTCCTTCTCGGCGGCGGGGCGCGAGCTGGGGTGCACCCAGCCCGCCGTCAGCCAGCAGATGAAGGCGCTCGAGACGTCCGTCGGCACCCCGTTGCTGGTCCGGGGCGGCCGCGAGATGCGGCTGACGCAGGCCGGCGAAGCCCTGGTCAGGCACGCCTCCGGCATCCTCGCCGGACTCACCGCCGCCGAGGAGGAGGTCGCCGCCATCGCGGGCCTGCGCGCGGGGCGGGTCCGGCTGGTCTCCTTCCCGAGCGGCACCTCCACCCTGGTCCCCACCGCCCTCGCCGCCCTGCGCGCCGCCCACCCCGGCACCCGGGTCTCCCTGGAGGAGGCCGAACCACCGGGGTCCGTGGAACTGCTGCGCCAGGGCGACTGCGACCTGGCCCTCGCCTTCCGCTACGAGGGCGACGGCGGCTCGGGGGAGTGGGACGACCTGGTGGTCCGACGGCTGCTGACGGACCGTCTGGTCGCCCTGGTCCCGGAACGGCACCGGCTCGCGGGCGCCGACGCCGTCGCCATCGGGGAGCTTGCCGAGGAGCCCTGGATCGCGGGCTGCCCGCGCTGCCGGGGCCAACTGGTGCGGGTCTGCGAGGGTGCCGGATTCACCCCTCGCATCGACTTCGCCACCGACGACCACCCGGCGGTGGTCGGCCTGGTCGGCGCCGGCCTGGGCGTGGCCGTACTGCCCCGGCTCGCGGTGGAGTCGGTACGGCCCGGGGGGGTGCGCGTGGTCCGGCTGGAGCCCGCGGTGCGACGGGAGATCGTCGCCCTCACCCTGCCCGACCTGGCCCAGGTCCCGGCCGTGGCCGCGACGTTGGAGCAGCTGGGCCGGGCGGCTGCCCGCGCGTAGGCACGGCTCAAGGGCACGCGGCTGCGTGCCCGGGGAGTAGCAGAAACGTTCCTTCAGGCGTGCGGGCCGATGCTCCCGCCGGTGGTGGACACCAGCCGGTTGCGCGCCCGGCCCATCAGCTCCTCGCGCTCGTCCTCGGTCAGCCCGCCCCAGACGCCGTACGGCTCACGCACCGCAAGCGCGTGGGCCGCGCACTGCGCTCGGACCGGGCACCGCATGCAGACCTCCTTGGCCGAGTTCTCACGTGCACTCCGCGCCGCACCGCGCTCGCCCTCCGGGTGGAAGAAGAGTGAGCTGTCCACCCCTCGGCAGGCCGCCAGCAACTGCCAGTCCCACAGGTCCGCGTTCGGTCCGGGAAGGCGGGAGAAATCTGCCATTACGTGACCCCTTGTAGCCGTTCTGGGCGGATACCGTGCCTTCGACCGTACATCTCCGGTCAAAGGAGATGAAAATATGACTCATTGCGAATCTAGCCTCAGACACTAAAAAATGGGACCAAAAACGGCTAAATGGGGCACGAGCGGTGCGTAAAAGCCGTGGGTCCGCCGAGCGCGCCTGCACCGTGTCGGAGCCCTCACGTAGAGTGCCGAAGTCGGTGCGCCGACCCGTAACTCTTTCGGGTGACCGTCGTTGAGAGTGCGGAGGCGGTTGAAAACAGAAGCGCTCGGGCAGGCGTCCGAGACGGTCGACCGCACAGGTGACGATTCCGTACCAGCCTGGAGGCTCAAGGTGACGCGCATCAGCTGCGGAGGGCGGTCATGACTTCCGTCCTCGTCTGCGACGACTCCCCGCTTGCCCGAGAGGCGCTTCGCCGCGCGGTTGCGACCGTGCCCGGCGTCGAGCGCGTGACGACGGCTGCCAACGGCGAGGAAGTCCTCCGCCGGTGGGGCGCCGACCGCTCCGACCTCATTCTCATGGACGTACGCATGCCCGGTCTGGGCGGCGTCGAGACCGTGCGCCGTCTGCTGTCCGCCGATCCGGGCGCGCGCATCATCATGCTGACCGTCGCCGAGGACCTCGACGGCGTCGCCCTCGCGGTCGCGGCGGGCGCGCGGGGCTATCTGCACAAGGACGCCTCCCGCGCGGAACTGCGGGCGACCGTGACGCAGGCCCTCGCCGACCCCACCTGGCGGCTGGCCCCGCGCCGGCTCCGCTCGGCCGAGATGGGCGCCGCGCCCACGCTCACCGCGCGTGAGATCCAGGTGCTCGAGGGCATGAGCCACGGCCGCTCCAACGCGGAGATCGGCCGCGAGCTGTTCCTCTCCGAGGACACCGTCAAGACCCACGCCCGGCGCCTGTTCAAGAAGCTCGGCGCCTCGGACCGCGCCCACGCGGTGGCACTCGGCTTCCGCTGGGGACTGGTCCGGTAAGGGCATGCGCAGCCGCTGCGCTCGGCCGCGGGGTCCCCGGCGGGCTTCGGAGGGTGTCGGGGTGTGCGGTCGGTCGGCCCCGGCGGTGGTGCTCGCCGCGGGCGGGTACCGGACGGTGCCGGTTCCGTCCGGCGCCGGGCCGGGTGTCCTGGCCGGGGTGATCGCGGCCGGTTCCGGTGGGCCTCGCCGGTCCGGCTCGCCGGGAGCACCGGCGGTGGTCGCGGTGTCCGTCGATGCCGGGGACGCGCTCGCGGGCGGTGGCTGGACGGCCGCCGGGCCCGTGCCGCGTCCGTCCGCCGGCGGTGCTCTTCGCGGCGGCGGCCGGGCCGGCCCGGGTGCCCCGCGTGGGAGTCGTCGGGCGGGACCGGTCAAGGCCGGTGCCGGATGCGGCTCGGGCTCGGCGGGTGCCCTTCGTCCGCGTGGCCCAACGGGCTCGCCGTCGGCCGGCGCGGGTCACGCCCAGCCGGGACTGAGCCGCCGCGCAGAAGACGCCGCAGCTCACAGCCGTCCCCGTACCGGCCCCGCCGGAGGCGGGTGTGGCGGATTCCCCTCTGTCCGCCCCGGGCGGGGGACCGCGTGCTGCTTGTTTCGGCGGAGATGGCGCATCCTTGAGGTGTGGAGTCTCTCGGGGACGAGTCGAGCGAACGGAAAACGAGCGGAAGGGGAGGGCGCAGGAGATGAGTGCCGGCGCACCTGCTCATAACGCTTCGGTGCACAACCACGAACGCGATGCGACGGACCGTGCGGCCGCAAGGCACCATGGACCGATGCGCGACGACGAGGCGGGCACGGCCCCCGGGCCGATCGGCGCCCTGGTGCACCGTGCCGTCGACGGGGACGAGCAGGCCACGCACGACCTGCTCGCGCACGTCCACCCCCTCGCGCTGCGCTACTGCCGCACCCGGCTGTCCCGGCTGCCCGGCGACGCCCGCCACTTCGTGGAGGATCTCGCCCAGGAGGTCTGCGTGGCGGTGCTGCTCGCCCTGCCGCGCTACCGCGACACCGGCCGCCCCTTCGAGGCGTTCGTCTTCGCCATCGCCTCCCACAAGGTGGCCGACCTCCAGCGCGCCGCGATGCGCCACCCCGGGTCCACCGTCGTGCCCTCCGACGAGATGCCGGAGCGGCCCGACGACTCCCTCGGCCCCGAGGAGCGCGCCCTGCTCAGCTCCGACGCCGCCTGGGCGAAGAAGCTGCTGGCCAACCTCCCCGAGAACCAGCGCGAACTGCTGCTGCTCCGGATCGCCGTGGGCTTGACCGCGGAGGAGACAGGGCAGATGTTGGGAATGTCACCCGGAGCGGTGCGCGTGGCCCAGCATCGCGCGCTGAGCCGCCTGCGCGCCCTGGCCGAGCAGTAGCCCCCGACCGCGCGCCGAGGTGTCCCGGCGCGCGGGTGGCTGCTCCGGCGTGAACCAGCCGGTGAGCAGCCCGCGAGGTCCTCGTACCGGCTCTTCGCGGGCCGGCGGGTGAGCTGGCGGGCCGTCGGCTCCGTACGAACACACGAAACCTGAAGCGCCCCCTGGTGTGGAATTTGCTCACGTGGCTTCCCGTTAGCATGGACATCCGCACCGATCAAGGCCATATGGGGAAGGTGTCATGACTGCCAACGTCGACGGAGTGCCCGGTAAATTCCAGACGCTCGGGCTGACCTACGACGACGTGCTGCTGCTGCCGGGCGCGTCGGACATGGCGCCCGACGAGATCGACACCGCCTCGTACGTCTCCCGGAACGTGCGGGTCAACATCCCGCTGCTGTCCGCCGCCATGGACAAGGTGACCGAGTCCCGCATGGCGATCGCCATGGCCCGGCAGGGCGGCGTGGGCGTGCTGCACCGCAACCTGTCCATCGAGGACCAGGCGAACCAGGTCGACCTGGTGAAGCGGTCCGAGTCGGGCATGGTCACCGACCCGATCACCATCCACCCGGAGGCCACGCTCGCCGAGGCCGACGCGCTGTGCGCCCGGTTCCGGATCAGCGGTGTGCCGGTGACCGACCCCGACAAGAGGCTGCTCGGCATCGTCACCAACCGTGACATGGCCTTCGAGACCGACCGCACGCGGCGGGTGCACGAGGTCATGACGCCGATGCCGCTGGTCACCGGCAAGGTCGGCATCTCCGGCCCGGAGGCCATGGAGCTGCTGCGCAAGCACAAGATCGAGAAGCTGCCGCTGGTCGACGACCGCGGTGTGCTCAAGGGCCTGATCACGGTTAAGGACTTCGTCAAGGCCGAGCAGTACCCGAACGCGGCCAAGGACGGCGAGGGCAGGCTGCTGGTCGGCGCGGCGGTCGGTGTGGCCGGTGACTCCTTCGAGCGGGCCCAGGCGCTGATCGAGGCGGGCGCCGACTTCATCGTCGTGGACACCGCGCACGGTCACTCCCGGCTGGTCGGCGACATGATCGCCAAGATCAAGTCCAACTCGTCCGGCGTCGACGTCATCGGCGGCAACATCGCCACCCGCGACGGCGCCCAGGCGCTGGTGGACGCGGGCGCGGACGGCATCAAGGTCGGCGTCGGCCCCGGCTCGATCTGTACCACGCGTGTGGTCGCCGGTGTGGGTGTCCCGCAGGTCACCGCGATCTACGAGGCCGCGCTCGCCGCCAGGGAGGCCGGTGTCCCGGTCATCGGCGACGGTGGCCTGCAGTACTCCGGTGACATCGCCAAGGCCCTGGTCGCGGGTGCCGACACGGTGATGCTCGGTTCGCTGCTCGCGGGCTGCGAGGAGTCGCCGGGCGAGCTGCTGTTCATCAACGGCAAGCAGTTCAAGTCGTACCGGGGCATGGGTTCGCTGGGCGCGATGCAGACGCGGGGCGACCGCCGGTCGTTCTCCAAGGACCGCTACTTCCAGGAGGGTGTCGCCTCCGACGACGCGCTCATCCCCGAGGGCATCGAGGGCCAGGTGCCCTACCGGGGTCCGCTGTCCTCCGTGGTGCACCAGCTGGTCGGCGGTCTGCGCCAGTCGATGTTCTACGTCGGCGGCCGTACCGTGCCGGAACTGCAGGACAACGGCCGGTTCGTCCGGATCACCTCGGCGGGGCTCAAGGAGAGCCACCCGCACGACATCCAGATGACGGTCGAGGCGCCGAACTACAGCGGCAAGCGCTAGAAACCACCAGTGTCGCGCTGTCCGGCCTGATCAGAGGCGTCGCTCGGGGCCGGGCCCGCGTTCCTCGCCCGACCAGGGCATGGCCGGGCGAGGGACGCTGGGGCTGGTGACGTGGCTCAGGAGGGCAGGTTCCAGCGCTGGTTGACGCCGCCGTCGCAGTCCCAGATGTCGAGCTGGGTGCCGTTGGTGGTGGAGAAGCCGGGGTCGTCCAGGCAGCGCCCGGAGGCGGGGTTGACCAGGCTGCCGTTCGCACCCGTCTGCCAGACCTGGTTGCCGCCACCGTTGCAGTCCCACAGCTCCACCAGGGAGCCGTTGGCAGTGCCGCCACCGGTGACATCGAGGCACTTGCCGCCCGCGGTCAAGGTGCTGCCGTTGTACGTCCACTGCTGGGCGGCGGTGCCGTTGCAGTCCCACAGGCCGACCTTGGTGCCGTTGGCCGTGGCGCCGCCGAAGTCGTCCAGGCACTTCCCCGCGAGACCCGACGTCACCGGGCCGGTCCTGCCGGACGAGCCGCCCCCTCCGCTGAGCGGGTCGAGGGTGATGGACGCGGAGGCCGGGTTGTCGTCGTGGACCAGCGACTCGTGGTTGCCGACGTCGTCGAAGGCGAAGGCGTAGGCCTTGCCGTCGGCCATCTGCGCGTGCAGGAACTTGGCGTAGTAGTTGGTGACCGCGTCCTGGTAGAAGCCCGCGGTGCCGGTGTCGGGCTGGTTCGGGTTGGTCAGCAGCGTGGTGCGGTTGAAGCCGGCGCACAGGGTGCGGGAGATCGGCCCCCGGACGAGGTCGTTGGGGGCGTCGAGCAGCTTGTAGCAGCCGAAGACGCTGTCGGCGTCAGGCTTCTGGAAGGACGTGACGACGGCGCCGGACGTGTTGGTGAAGTTCATGGTGTTGCCCGAGACGCGCCCGAAGTACTTGGTGCCCGGCTGGTCGGCGAAGGGCGTGACCGTCAGGGTGGAACCGCTGTACTTCGACCACACACGGTTGATGTAGTCGTCCATCACGCCGGCGGGGAGGGCGCCGGACTCGATCCCGTGGCCGGGGCTGAGTGCGCGCAGCACCGAGCCGTCCGAGCGGGTCTGGACGAGGTTGCCCCAGCCGCCGGGCCTGGCACGCAGGGAGTCGAAGAAGGCGTTGTAGCCGCCCGCCTTGAGCGTGCCGGTGGTCCTGGTGCCGCCCGAGCCGGTGACGCCGACGGTGTAGGGGACGGAGAACATGTCGACCTGGGTGCTGTTGATCCACAGCCCGGCGTCGTTGAGCGTGTACTCGGTCCAGTCGAAGAGGATGTCGTGGTTCGGGTCGGACGGGTTCTGGACGGCCGGCTGCACCAGGCCGCCGGTGGTCAGCTTGAAGACCAGTTTCTGCCCGAAGGAGAAGTAGATCCGGCCCGAGAACTTCGGGATGCGGATCGTGGCCGACTGACCGTTGGCCGGGCCGGTGATCGACGCGTCCGGCGCCGGTGTCGGCGGGTTGCCGCCGGCCGGCCAGGCGTGGAAGGTGCCGGACGCGTCTGCCCAGCCCTGTCTGCCGGTGGACAACTGGGTGCCCAGATCGTAGATGTAGACCGGTTCACTGCGCCCGGAGTGGTTGGTGTACGTCAGCGGGATGGTGTCGGGGACCGCCGCCTGTGCGACGGGTGCGGCGAACCCGGCGAGTCCGGCGGCGGTCAGTGCTGAGGCGAGTGCCATCGGCAGCAGTGACATCAGTTTCGTGCGTCTCATGAGCGCGGGCTCCTCGGAGGTGGGGGTGGACTTGCTTCGGAAGGGGCTGACGGGGAGCGCTCTGCGGCCGTCGCCGCCGTCACGGGACCGTGGATCTCGGCTCGGTGTCGCCGGGTGGCCGGGGCCGAGGACGCCCGGGATCGGGCGGGTGGGGAGTGAGGGCGGACGGACCGGCCCCGCCCTTTGAGAGCGCTCTCACGCTGCGACTGGGCTTTGAGAGCGCTCTCACGTTGCGGGGGCGAGACCCCTGAGAGCCGGGCCGGCATCCGTGCCGGCCGGGCCCGCGGAGGGTCAGCCGGTCACATGGTCACGGAGGAGGATCGCGGTGCAGGGCCACACGCCGGTGGGGGCCGGGTGGTCTGCCCTGGGGCGGGCGTGGGGGGTGGCCCTGAGTCGCAGAGCCGCGGCGGAGCTCATCGCTCGATGCACAGCGTGGTCCTTCACCGGTGGGGGGATGAGGACGCGCCGGGACGGCTGTCGGCGCAGGGCGGTGGACTGTCTCCGTCTGTGGGCGACAGTGTGGAGTCGTGTCCGACAGCGGGTCAAGAGTCCGGATGGAAGAAACAGGAACCGACGACCGAGCCGGCCCGAGGCCCGGCCGACCGGGCCTCGTCCGGCCCGGCCGGTGTCGTCCGGCACCGTGGAGGATGCG